>JALOQO010000010.1 GCA_025453305.1 Patescibacteria group bacterium
ATTTTCTATACCAAAAAAGGGCGCACTAATAAAATCGTATTTATGCCGGCGCCAAGGAAACCCTCTTAGGATTATTTTCTGCTTTACCCTAACAGGTTCGGCACTTTGAAATAGCGGTAGTAGAGATAATGCCAATATTAATATTGCAACAAAAATCGTTAACCTAGGGTTAATAAAACTTGCTATTAAGCCACCAATTAATGGACCTAAAGACGACCCTACTCTTTCGCAGATAGTTATAAACCCTAGCTCTTTACCACCGTGTTCACTGTGCTTAACTTTAGAAAAATCTACCTGCAGCGCAATTCCAAATAATGCATATGATAAGGATCCCAGTATACCAAGTAGTGCTAAGGGCCAATTCATTTTATCTATACTTATTAGTACCATTAGGTAAAGCAATTGAGATACCGTTCCGAGTGCTATTGTGTGTTTTGGGCCTAAGTATGCAATAGTTTTTGCGGATATAAAGGCGAAAACAGGGCGACTAGCCGCCCACACTATTTGCATAGCAAAAATCAATCCCAAACTGTACCCAAGTTGATATAGATATATTGGTACAAAAATACCAATTACGCTAATAGATAATGTTCGCATAAATTCACTAGCATATAGTTCGCTAAGCTCATCAAATCCTACATGGCGCCAAAAATGATGTGGTTCAAATAGTTTTTGTATTAATTTTTTAAGCATTTTGGTTAATTAATTAACGAATAATTGTATTATAACAGATTTATACTGTAAAATTTACCTTATGCATGTATTCTTTTCGGGAATAGGCGGTACAGCTATTGGGCCACTAGCAATAATTGCTAAGCAAGCCGGCTATGAAGTGTCTGGGTCGGACAAACAAGACAGCCAATATGTTCAATACTTATCCAAGTTTGGAATTGATATTAATATTGGCCAAGATCCAAAAAACTTAGAAATGATACATAAAAACAGCCCAATAGATTGGTTTGTATATAGTTCTGCCCTACCGCTGGAAAACCCAAATCACCCCGAATTATTAAAGGTGAACGAACTGGGTATAAAAAATAGTAAAAGAGATTTATTCCTGAGTGAATTTATAAACAACCATAATTTAAAATTAATTGCTTTTGCCGGAACACATGGTAAAACTACATCTACAGCAATGGCGGTTTGGGTATTTAAACAACTAAATATTCCGGTGAGCTATTCGGTAGGCGCAAAAATTAATTTTGGCAATATGGCAGAATACAACCCCATGTCGGAATATTTTGTGTATGAATGCGACGAATTTGATCATAACTTTTTGCATTTTAAACCTTATATTTCTGTATTATCAAAAGTAGATTGGGATCATCAAGACATATATCCTACCAGAGATTCGTACATTAGAGCCTTTAAAGACTTTTGTCACAATTCAGCTAAAATTTTTGCACACCCAGAAGAAGTAAAATATCTTAATATCTCCAACGAAACAAACACCAATATTATTGGTAGCGAGTTTACCATTAACCTAATTGGCAAACATAATCGAAATAACGCAGCTGGCGTAGCAAGTGCGATATCTTATGCTACAAATACACCAATAAATAAAGTTGTTAGTATTTTGGAGAATTATCCGGGTTCAAATCGACGATTTGAAAAACTATCTGATAATATCTATTCAGACTACGCCCACACTCCAGAAGAAATCGAATCTACCATCCAAATGGCTAAAGAACTTTCTAAAGAAATAGCCGTTATTTATGAGCCCTTAACCAATATGCGCCAATATTTTATTAAAGATAGGTATAAAGATATTTTTATTAACCTTAAATCGTTGTATTGGGTCCCGAGTTATTTAGCGCGAGAAAACCCTAATCAAAGAATTATTGAGCCACAAGAGTTCGTTGCTAGCCTGGCAGATTCGGCAAATGCAAAACCAGCAAATCTTAATGATGAACTAAAAACTAACATACAAAGCCTAGCAAATAACGGTGTTTTGTGCATAGTTATTTCTGGAGGCGGTGGTGGTAGTCTTGATGAGTGGGCTAGACAACAATTTAAAAGATAGTTATATGCCTAAGCTACTATCACTAAGTTGTTCTTGACTAAAATCTTCGCTATATAGTAGCGGTTTAATTTTATTGTTTAATGTATCGCCGTATTTTAGTAAATCATCAGCCTGAATAGGGCTTGTAGTGTTATAATCTTCTAGATCTTTGGTTTTTATTCCATTTGATTTATTTATAAATTTTACCGTACTATAAGCACCCGATTGAATAAATATTACAAAAGATACTGTAACCATAATAATAGCAGCACTAATGGTAACCATTAACAACCAAAGTAGACTATTGCGATCAATATACTGGTGTCTGGTATTAAATTTCATCTTAAAGGGTTAATCTATCCGCTAAAGGTTTGTATGTAGTGTTGTTGGCATTATTAACTAATTGATATAGCTTAATGTCATATTGTTCCATTTCAGATAGTATTTCTTTTAAAAACCGTACTCCAAAATAGTATAATTCGGGGTTATCACGACAATTAATTAAATCTAGGTAACCAGCAACTTCTTGAAATTTAATATTCGCCTTGGTCAAATCCTCTATATTTTGTTGATTTTTGCCAATTAAAAGATCTATTTCAGATGCATCCACACCCTGGCGATTAAGCCTAATTTCGATAGCTTTTGATTCTTTTTGAATGTCGCCGTAAAGTAACTGCCTTTTTTTGATTGCACTATCTATCTTTTTTGATGTGGTTTTAAGTATTGACTTAGAATTGTCACAATTTGTTTTAATTGTATCTAATTTAGCCTGGTCGATTTGAACACTATAATTAGAATTACCACGAAGTTCGCTTAAATTAGCTACCGGATCGGACTCTTGAGAGTAAGTCACACCAGAGACACCTAACAGTAGTGCCAAGAATGTTACATATACTATTCGCATTATTAATATCTATTATAGCTTTTTTAAGACATATATTCGACCCTAAGAATCGCTTTTAGTAGGGATAGTTACTTAAAATGCTTGAGTCGCCAATTCTCTTTGTAATTTTTTTATCTAGACTTAGTACATAATTGCCGGATTCCTGCGATGTAAATACAGAATATATAATTGTATTATCATTTATCCAGGCAAGTGGATATCTCATACCAACAACTTTAATAATTTCTTTAGACTGCTGTATTGGATCGGTAGATTTTACCGTTAAAAGTGCGCCTTTGCCATCGCGATTCTCTATATAAGAATATTGATTATGTGATGCATTAGCGACAAATTCAATATCCTTGAAAGTCGGCGGTGAGCCTTCTAGTGTTTCTATCTGACCAGAAGGGTGTGCTACTGTATACCATTTGTTATTTTCGGCTGAAACATATAGCTTTAAGGTATCTTGCTGGCTTAAACTCCAAATGTTACCGGCAATGAGTGTTTGCTTACCGCTACCGTCAATTTTTATCTTATTTAATCCCACACTTTGTGTACCTTCATCGGCGTTTGTAATTATGTAATAAACTAAATCATCTAACATCCTTACAGATGCATAACTATATGCTTGAGATAGTTCTTTTGACTGCTTGGTGCTAGTATTATATGCGATAATTTTATTGGAATCTTTTTGTTGTGATTGGTAGTCTAAATTGTCTGTCCAATAAACCACGGTGTCCTTAAACCATCCCAAAATAACAATTCTCACCGATGAGCTATCGGCTACTTTGTATTGTTCCCTGCTAGCAGAATCAATAATATATAAGTTTTGAAGCAACGCTCCAGAACTATTTCGTTTACCTTCTAGTGAAGAACTAACCGCTACCAGATTGTTGTATGGATTTATTAGATATCTAACTTCTTCGCCAGCACCTTTTAGTAACACCTGATCATCGGACCCATCAATATGCCGTGCATATACTCCGTATATACCATCTCTATTAGATATATACACATCTTTTTTTGATAATACCAAAGAGGCTTTTTGTGGTTCTGTACTATCGGCAGAAATAGTGACCTTAACCGTATTGTATCCGTCGGCAGATACGGTTGTAGAAATTTCTTCATCTGTTGGTTCTATGGTTAGCTTAGCTGTTCCCGAATCGTCCGTAAGCGCCTCGCTATCTCCATCCGTTACAGTTGCTTTGTTTATCGGATTGCCCGTAAGCCAGTCTGTTACAGTATATGTAAAGGTTGTACCGGTAGGTGTTAGCTCATAAGCCGTAGCGGTTGGGTTGCTTCCCCATCCGATTATTATATTTTCTTCTTTTGGCGCAAATGATCTTTTACTAAATTTTACGGTTGATTCGCCTAAGTTTAGTTCGTTAAAACTAACATCTCCAGTATCGTTGGTTAAGGCCTGCTTATCCTGAACGGCTACAGAAACATTTTTTATTGGTCTACCAGTTTTAGAATCTACTACTTTAAGGCTAAGGCTTGCGTTAAAGCCTAAGAAATTCATAACCTTATAGCGAACATCCGGTACCGCTACAAAAACTATTATCGAAGCGATTACGATAAGGGCCACAAATCTTCTTAGCCATTTGCTATGAAACACCCAGTGAATAAATTTTTTTACACCCTTAGGTTTAGGGGTGTCTTGCTCAATATTGTTTAGTTTTTTATCTTCTGATTCTATTAATTTATCACTTTCTTGCCTAACAATATCGTCTACAACATTATCGGTATTATCTTGATTATTGTTATTGGTTTGGGTTGATTCGTCTGTTGGCTCAATTTTATGATCATCATCATCTTTAATGTCGCTAGAATCGTTAGCTAATGTATCGGGTTTGATAACATCATTTGGCAATACTGTTTGCGGGGTTGGCTCTATATTATCTTTTTCTTCATTGTTGTCTTGATTGTTGTTGTCCATTTTATACTACCACCTTTATTTATTATTTTATGGAGCCAGCCTATTTATATCTCTTGGGAATAAAGTAGCCTCTTTGACATTATTTAGACCAATTATTTGCTGGGTCAACCGCTCTAGGCCCAAACCAAAACCGCCATGAGGTGGTAAACCATACTGAAAAGCCTGTAGATAATATTTAAAACCAGGGTTATCTGGCGAAGCACCAATTTTATCTTTAAGTTGCTGTACTAAGACTTCATACCTATGCTCTCGCATAGGGCAAGTCATAATTTCTACACCCCTAAATAAAAAGTCGCTTCTTTCGGCAATCGCGGGGTTATTATCGCTTTTTTTGTGATAAAACTTCATATCACTGGCTGGCCATTCGGTTACAAATACCGCTTCGGTTCCTAGATTTTTCTTAGAATATTCACAAACCCATTTTTCTTCTGCAGGATTTAAATCTCGTTTATCTTCTACGATAGTTTTTGTTTTCTTTTCAAATAATTCATGCACTTCTGACAATGTGATAGAAACCGCATGCTCCGAAAGTACAGGTTTTGTTGCATTTAACCGTTTTAGTGCTGGTTCATGCTTAGACCACACAACTTCTACTACATATCTAAGTAATTGATGCGCAAATTCCCTTAGTTCGTCGAAGGTAATAAAGCCAATTTCAGCATCGATTGTTATAAACTCGCTCATATGGCGAGTAGTAGCGCTTAACTCTGCTCTGTAGGTAGGATTGGTTTCAAAAACTCTTTCAAAAACTCCAACCATCATTTGTTTATAAAACTGTGCACTTTGGGCCAGTGTTGCCTCTTTGCCAAAATAATCAAGTTTAAAAACCTCGGCGCCACCTTCTGTGGCCTCGGCTAGTAATTTTGGGGTGTTCATTTCGGTAAATTCGTTATTTCTAAAGAACTCTCGCGCTGCTTCTAAAACTGTAGCTTGAATCTTAAATATTGCTGTTTCGTCTAAATTGCGCAAGCCTATCACTCGATATTCAAAAAGGCTATCTAAATTATCTGGTTTGTGGCTAAGCGGTTTGTCTATTTCAACCAATGACTCATCTAAAACAGGTACAACAACATTTATTGTTACATCGTGTAATTCAGCACCGCCTGGTGCACGCCGATCTTCTACGACGGTACCCGTGATTTCTACTACAGTACCAATTTGCATACCGCGAAGTTTTTCTATTTCTGACTTATCTTCTACTAGTACCTGAACAAGACCGTTGCGATCCCGGATATTAATAAAGTTAAGTCCACCGAGTAGTCGTTTTTTATGTAACCAGCCATTAATCGTTACCTTACTACCTATTTGGCTAGCTACTTGGTTTGAAAGAGTTCTCATAATGATTTTTATTATAACAGATTAAATATTCTTTGGCTCTCTGGCAATATGTTTTTGTATTGCTTTTGCCTTGGCTACCGCTCTTAGATCTTCAAAAGCGTCGTTTTCATCGGTTATAGGTTGGCCAACTATCTGCTCTAAAACATCCTCTATAGTAATAACACCAACAACATCTTCAAATTCATTAACAACAACAAATAAATGATGCCTGGTTTTTAAAAATGCATTTAATGCGGTATCGAGTGGTTGTTTTTCGTTAATATAATAAACTTCGTCTTTCATAACTTTGTGTACTGGCTTTTGTTTTTTTATCCTAACAGCGTCTCTTATATATAGAGTTCCAACAATATTTTGTTCGCTTTCTTTGTAAACTGGAAACCTAGAATGACCAGATTTATGAAGCTCGTCAATAACTACCGGTGTAAGTTCTTCTTCTGCGTTAACAAAATGAATTGTGTTGAGCGGGATCATATGATCTGAAACTAACTTTTCTCCAAATAATAGAGCATTTTCGGCAATAGTTAGCTCGTGTTTGCTGATTTTATCAAATTCATCGGCATTATGTCTTAGTATTTCTAAAAGTTCTTCTTTGCTTTGAATAAGCATAAACGGTTCTGGTTGTATCCAACGACCAACCCACTTTTCTAGCCGTCGCATAATAGGGTATGTTTTTCTTAATATAAATTCTACGACTGGGCTTGCGATAGCTGCCATATGTAAACTTGGCTTAGGTCTTTTAGACCAAGGTAGCACGGCGTGTAAAATTACAATCAACGGCACATTAATCAGTAAAGCTACCCAGTTACCAGCTAGCCCTTTTAGCATTAATATAATAGAGGTTGTTAAAAAACCAAGTATAGCCCACATAAATATCCAAAGCTGCATACCGTATGCTCTAACAGGATATACTTTTATAGCATCTGGATTGCCCATTCTTGCTTGTCTTTTAAGTTCGCGAACACTCATAAATTCAAAACTACGAATTAATAAAATACCATAAACCGTTACGGCAATAAGCACTATTAGTAATATTATTTGTATTAGTTCCACTACTGTTATTATAACCTAAAGCTAGATAATTTTACAGCAAACCACAAATTACTTGTTACAATATAATGGTAATATTTATAAATGAGGATTAAATGGACAAAAGATTTTTATTAATATTAGGTTTAATAGTAGTTGGATTTATAGGTCTTTTATTTTTTACCGGAAAAGATGACAGTTCTGCTGGAGGCACACCTAGCGAGAATGTTCGGGGAAAATTAGACAGTAAAGTAGAATTAACAGCATATAAAGATTTTGAATGTGGCCCTTGCGCAAGTTACCACCCCTTAGAAGAACAGGTTTATGAAAAATATAAAGACAGTGTTAAATTCAGATTTAGGCACTATCCAATAGAGAGCAGTCACCCAAACACCAGAGCAGCACATAGGGCCGCCGAAGCAGCCGGTAAACAGGGTAAGTTTTTTGAAATGGCAAACATTTTATTCATTAATCAACAACAATGGTATACTCAAGCAACAAATTCTCCTATTGCCATTTTTGAGGTATATGCAAAAGATTTAGGCTTAAATATTGATCAATTTAAATCTGATTTTGCATCTGAAGCAGTTAATTCGACAATCTCGGCCGATAAAGATTTGGGTACACAAGCTGGTGTTAAGGGTACTCCAAGTTACTACATTAATGATGTATTTGTAGAAAACCAAGAACTAACATCGGTTGATGATTTTTCTAAGAAACTCGACGAAGCGCTTGCCAATAGTAGCCAATAAAAAACCAGTTTATTAAACTGACTGTATTAACTACTCGTGTTCTTGGCAAAACGATTTAGTATTTTCAAATCTTTTGTAACTAAATAAAGGGCAAAAAAGCTGGTCGAGAAAAACACATCACCAAGTAGTGTGTTTCGCAAGAACGGCAAAGCATTGTAGTAGCACTGAATCAAACCAGATGTTGTGTGAGCATACAAACCACTTTGTAACCAAACGCCAAAATTAGTTATTACAAAAAACAATAAACCACTAGAAATTGCACCTGTAAATATTTTACCTGGTCCAATATTTCTATTTGCTAAAAAGGTACTAGACATTATCGCAATCAATGCAAAACTACCCCATGTCCATAAAATCAGCGGATGTAGGCCTATTATTAAGTCGCTAATTGCCATAGCTGTTAAGGGTAGCCAAACAGCATGCTTACGACTTAACATTACCCCACCCATAAGAGCTAGTGCACCTATGGGGGCAAAATTGGCCGGATGGGGAATTATTCTAAATATAATTGCTATTAATACAATTATCCAGATGATTAATAATTTACTGTTCAAAAGTCGATACATCTTCTAATCTCCATTCGATTTTGTCACCTAGCTTAGTGATGTAATCACCTGCACCAACCTGTGATGATTCGTTATTTATGTAAAAAGCCCAATAATTACTAGTAGTATCAGAGGCTAGGCCATTAATACTTACAACATACTCTCCAAGTCCTGGGTATTCTTTAGTTTCTACGGTGGTGTATTGATTTAACAAATTAAGCGCTGTCTGCCCATCTATGCCATCGTATTTAACAATTTTGCCATCTTCGTTAATAGTAACCGAGTTAGTGGTGCTAGTCTGTTGAGTACTCTGGGTGTTGTTTTGACTACTATCATTATTGTAATAATTTACTACCCAAGCACTCGCCAATGCTAATACAGCAATTACCACCAAAGATAATATTATTTTTAATTTTTTTCCGTGCATATTACTCCTTTTACCAGAACAAGATGCTTTTTATGTCACTTCCACCAATGACCAATATCCTGCTCGGGATAATTATGGTCGTAGTTTTATAGCTAATGTATCTGGCTTACCGTATATTTTACGGATTACAGTTGCGGCACAGCCCATGACTTTCACATGATTCCATTAATCTGCCTTTTCTACGATCGATTTGTTAATAATAAAATTATATCACAGTTAAAAACTATATCGCTTCGAATGAGTTGACCGCGTCGGTAAATATCGATTGATCGGGCCTAACATTATGGTCTGTGTATATAAGCATATATTTGTGAGTGCCCCTTATTGGACCAGTAACGGTTATTATATTATTACCATTAACCACACCAGAGCCTATCTGATTTAATTGAGATGAAACATTGCAAATGAAACTAATTCCTTCCCATTCTGCTTTCCAAGTAACAGAAGAACTTTGACTAGAACCGGGCTTTGGCGCTCCACTAAAAGTATTACAGTCGTCTGATATTTCGCCAGCTTTAAGCCTATTACCCATTACCGTAATTGGCATTACTTTATTTAAGGCATAATCTTCTGGTATAACATCCACAAAAACTTTTAGCCATCTGTTTTCGTAGTCTTTAATTTTTGACTGAAATTCATAATATACCTGGTTGTAATAAGGGTTTTGTTTGCCAATCAGTTCCCAACCCTTAGGTAAAGACAGTTTAAACTCATCAGTAGTAAACTCCTCCAATGCCGGGGCTACTACTGCCTGAGTGTTACCGCCGGATTTTTCAAAATTTGTAGTTTTTAGGCCTTCGCTCCTAAGAAAAAAATACCAGACAATAACCAATATTATTCCAAGAATAATAAGCAATATTATTAATATTTGTGATAATAATTTTTTTCTGCTTCTTGTTTTGTCTACATTATACATGGGCGTTCTCCGTCCATATCAATTCTATAATAACACAAAGTACTTAAGTTTAATAAAGGTCTACTGACTAGGCGCATAGATTACAAACGCCGATCCTTCAGGTGCTTTTTGGCCGTCTGGTAAATTTCCAATATCATATTTTAAGGCTTCGGCAATTTTTTTTGCATCTTCTGCCGATTTTCCGCTTGCATCTACTACCAAGCCTTTAGCTAGTGGGTTCTGTATGGGTTGGTTAATAATCACATTTACTTGTTTACCGAACTTTTGTTGTAGATTAGACTCTATTTGCTTAGCTACACTATCACTAGCATAAACATTTATTTGAACCTTGACTAATGATGATTCCGCATAAGAACCAGTCTTAATAATTCGCTTTTCTGATGGTCTATAAAGCAATGCAGTGTTAGCATTTTTATAGGCAATTAAAACATCGTCTTTTTGAGCATCTTTGTAGAATTCGTTCGTCTTTTTAACATTTTCTAAATCTTGTTCTACTATCGTATAAATTGCCGTACCGTCAACACCCGGAAAAGACGGTTGCTCGTCTTCGTATTTTGGGACATTATAAAGTTTACTAACTTCGTTGACTAAATTTTTTATTTTGTCTTCTTTTGTCATAGTAGCTTCTTTGTATTTGGCGTTGACATTTTGGTAGTTTAAATAGTTAAAAATTGCCAAGAAAGTCATTACGGCCAGCAAGACTAACAAAACAATAATTAATACATTCTTTTTGTTTGATTTTTTTACGACTGCCGTATTTGATTTTGCCATATACTTAGGTAATTATACACAATATATTGAATAATCGCAAACTGCTAATGTTTGTGCTTATATGTTATTTATCTTCTAAATCTTAATTTTCCTAGGTTGCTAATAATATCTTGCCGCCAACCCCATAATCCATAAGCTAAGGTTAAAACCATAACTACACCGCCGATTATTAAACCATTATGACTACCGGGAATAGTAGGTACATCAGAAACTCCCAAAGTCTCTAAAACATCACCGTTGTTAATAACGGCAACTTTTCTACATCTGCCAGTATCGGGGTTCCTTTCTTGGCCGGCTGGGCACGGTTTTAAAGAAGCAGCCACTACAATGTTCCTGCATCGGTTTGTCTCAGGATTTCGTTCTTGGCCTGGTTTGCAGGGTGTTAATTTAGATATTGTTTCTACTACCGACTTGCATCGATTAGTTTCGGGGTTTCTTATTTGGCCTGGCTTACAAGGTTCTAGTGCACTACTAGATGCACCTATTAATCTGCACCTATTGGTGGCGGGATTTCTCTCTTGGCCGGCTGGGCATGGGGCCAATAATACTAAGGTACTTTCAGATACTATGTTTATGCATCTGCCAGTATCGGGGTTCCGTTCTTGGCCGGCTGGGCACGGCTTTAATGATAATATAACATTTGCCAACCCCGGAGTATTTATGTATGTTTGCTGCCAATTATTATTTGATAACGCCCAAGAAACATCGTCTTCTAAGCCTGCTGGGTATGTAACTTGATATATTTCATTATTGTTCAAATCTACCAATAAAACAGTTCCTCCGCTACTGTTGTTTAAAATAATTCCTGATTGCAGGTCGCTAATAGTAATATATTCATCGGGCGAAATCTCAATATTTGGTAGTGTGTATTTTTTAGTATTTCCAATAACTGTTATAAAGCAACCTGATAAATCAATGAAGTCATTTGTTGGATTATGTAATTCTATAAACTCCTTACCCGCATCAGAACCGGCCGGATTAGGCATAATTTCAGACAACACCACTCCTTCACAACTTATATTTGGCGTTGATATTACTGTTTGGTCACCCTGGTTATCGCTTGGTGGATCAGTTGGTGGTGGATCGGTAGGGTCTGGTTCGGGTATCGGATCGGGTTCTGTTTGTACACAAGCAACACTACTGCCCATAGTAGCCGTATCGTATACTAAATAATCATTTTTATTATTACCACTTAATAAGGGTAT
>JALOQO010000073.1 GCA_025453305.1 Patescibacteria group bacterium
ACTAGACTAACCTCTGGCAAGTCTAAGCCTTCTCGCAACAAATTAATTCCAACTAGCACATCGTATACACCTAGTCTTAAATCTCTTAGTATATCTGTTCTGTCTAAAGTATCGACTTCACTGTGCAAATACTGAACCTTAATACCCAAATCTTCTAGATATTCGGTTAAATCTTCTGACATTCTTTTTGTAAGCGTAGTTACCAGTACTCGTTGACGCTTTTTTACTCTGTCTTTTATTTCTGCTATCAAATCATCCACCTGGCCATCTACGGGTCTAACAATAATTTTCGGATCAATTAGCCCAGTTGGCCTAATTACTTGTTCTATAGGCTTGGGCGAATGCGACAGCTCATAGTCAGATGGCGTAGCCGATACATATACAACCTGATTAATATGCCTTTCAAACTCACTAAACATTAGCGGGCGGTTGTCTAGGGCGCTAGGTAGCCTAAATCCATAATCAACCAAAGTTTCTTTACGAGCTCTATCACCGTTATACATACCCCTAAGTTGTGGCAAGGTCATATGACTTTCGTCTATAAATAACAAAAAATCATCCGGATAGTAATCTAGCAAGGTTGCAGGTTGCTCACCCGGTTCGCGGTTAGTTAAATAGCGGCTGTAGTTTTCGATACCTTTCACGAAACCGGTTTCTTCTAACATTTCAAGGTCAAATTTGGTTCTTTGGGCTATTCTTTGGGCCTCTAATAACTGTTGATTATTGTTAAAGTATTGTAACCTTTCTTCTAGTTCTTGCTGAATTTTAGCTATTGCAACTTTTAGCTTTTCTTGGGGTGTAACATAATGAGAACCGGGAAATATCTTATATTCTTTTAGTTTTGCCTCAATTTCTCCTGTTAAGGGATTTATTTTTGTAATAGCTTCTAGATCGTCACCAAAAAACTCAAAGCGATAGGCCGACTCCTCGCCTGCTGGCATTACATCTAAAACATCCCCCCTAACTCTAAATGTTCCCCTACCAAAAGCAACATCATTACGGTGATACTGAATATCAGTAAGTTGCCTAATTACTTTGTCTCGCACCCGCCTTTCGCCAACTTTCATTCCTAAAGCCATTCCACCGTAATCATCAACACTACCAATACCATAAATGCAGGAAACACTGGCTACAATTAATACATCCCGCCTACTAAGCAAGGCTTCTGTGGCGGCGTGCCTTAGGCGATCTATCTCTTCGTTTATTTGGCTGTCTTTTTCTATGTAAGTATCGCTACGAGCAATATATGCCTCTGGCTGATAATAATCAAAATAACTAACAAAATAATGTACCGCATTGTTCGGAAAATAAGCCTTAAATTCGTTATATAGCTGGGCGGCGAGTGTTTTATTGTGGGCAAGAACGAGCGTAGGTTTTTGCACTTGGTTAACAACATTGGCCATAGTAAATGTTTTACCACTACCCGTTACACCAAGCATAGTTTGTTGTTTTGTTCCCGATTTTATACCAGCAACAAGTTTATCTATAGCCACCGGCTGATCGCCGGTAGGCTGATATTCTGTAACAAGCTCAAACTTCTCATCCATAACCTATCTATTATACCGCTTTTCGCCTTTTTAGGGACATTAGAATAGAACTTTATGAATCTTATTTTACATGTTCCAGCTATACTCTATACTCTAAACTCTATACCCTGCGCCCTTAACCCTACACCCTCAACCCTTTACCCTAAACCCTAACTTAGGGATTGGGGTTTAAATACTTAACACCACCCGTTAAGCAATATTCTGCTACGCCGGCTGGCAGCCCAAGGCTATAAACACTATTACATTCCATAAGATTATTACCCCTATTCACAACCGCCCAACCTGTGTCTAGTTTGGCGATGATAAGTTGATTTTTACCATTACAACCGTATTCGGCTAAGATAAATTTATCATATACAACATTTTTAATTTCAAACGAATAGTTTGCAACCAGATCCTTATTAGAGATACAGTTAGATTTTGATTTTCTGATTTCCTTAATAACAGTATTATACGAATCAACGGGCAAAGATTGATAATTAATTGTATTTTGTAGCAGTTGTTTATTGGTGCCAATTTTACCAACTATCTGATACTGTTTATCTATTTGGATATGATTGGCTTTGGATTTATTAGCATCGTTAACTGCATTATTTGCCCGGCTATATTGCCCATAAACCAAAGTTACTGCTAATAATATGATACCCGCCAACACTACATACCAAATATAAGATTTTGATAATTTAAGACTAGAAAGTTGTTTAGGGGTTTTGGCTTGATTTTTATTATTTTTGGGTTTGGCAGAAATTGTTTTTTCAGGCTTTAGGGGTTTAGTAATTTTAATTTTTTTAGATTGTTTTTTAACTTTTCTTTTTACCATAGACTATCCGCTGTGCTGACTTTTTTGTTCCAAAAACCAGTGGTTTGCAATAGAGGTAGTGTCGATATCGCCAAATTCTTCGTCTAGTTTAACTAAAATTTTATGTACCAACACCTCTGGATCTGATTCGTAAATAACTAGCCGTCTCTGTGGTGCTTCTAGGATATCCATAAGTTGCTCTATAACATCGGCCGTGCCGCCAGATCCAATCAACACGCCACAAGGCTTGCCGTCTTCTAGGGCGGTTGTAAATTCATGTAATGTACCAAATCGCCCACCCACGGTAATAACCGCATCAGACGACTGCACCAAATAGGCGTCGCGTCCTACATAGTTTAAGCCCGTAAAATTTATAAAATCATAAAGACCTATTGGTAAGCGATATTTATAGACATGCTCTCTTAGCGATGTAGCGGGCGAAAAACCAATACTAACACCTTTGGCTTTATGTGCAGCAAGCGCCGCATAAAAAGGTAGCCCAACTGTAGCTCCGGTGGTTATGATATGCCCAGATTTAGCGATCGCCTCGCCCAAATCCTCGGCGGCTTTTTTTGATAAATCTACAGTTTTTCCAGCAGCAGCACCTGACACACAGATTGAATATTTCATTTATTTAATACCTTTTTTGACTTAGCTTTAGGCTTTTTTTGGAAATGCTTTGTTAAATTACCGTCTATTTGCCCAAGTACTTGCAACTCTAACGGTTTTTCGCTTATGTATCTAGTGTAAAGTTCATTATGCAGAGACTCCCTAAAGTGGCTATATGTTCTATTGCTATAACTTATATTATTTAATAAATTAATCGCCATATCAATCATATTAAACACTACCGGCGCTCCGTCGTGATAAACCGCAACATAGTCTAGGTCGCGCCACCAACCAAGTTTAGGATCAATTTCGAACAATATATGCTCCGTTTTGCGCCAACTAATGTCTTCTACCTGTAGGTGTGGTTCGAACTCGCTAGGTAAACCATGTTGGTTATTTAAACCATAGTATCTGTGTACGATATTCCAATGGATATCACTGCCAGCAACTGATAAAGCATTTTTTAGATTATCCCTTAGTGCGTTTATTAAGATATTTGAAAAGTCTGGCCTTACCTGATTAACTTTTAGATAAGCGCTAAATCTTCTAATTTCGTTAATAAAATGTACTATGTGCAAAAAGTATGTAATTGCCAAGCCCTGTCGACTATTGTCTTTTGCCGGCATTATACCTATAGTACCCAAATCTTTTAGGTACATCATTGCTGGTTTGTGTTTATTAGATTGATTAATTATATCTGTAATTTGATTGGATATTTGAAATATTTCTATTTGCCTATATTCAAAATCAGAGGGCTTTAAATCTTTATAGTTCGCCATAAAATCACGAACCCATTTTGTGTTTTCTACCAAACTAAAAGTTAAATATATTTCCCAAATGTTATAGTTTTTAACCAAATTATCTGCATTTTTTATGTCTAGCAAAGCAATTAGGTTTGTTGGTGGTGTTTTTTTAATCATTG
>JALOQO010000074.1 GCA_025453305.1 Patescibacteria group bacterium
CGAGCGGTGCCTATGTCAAGTCCTATAAAGTACGGCGACTTCTGCATAAGCATTAGTATAACCCTAAATTATGTCTCTAGGCAACAAGTTAAAGTCTGGTGAGTATTTCAAATCCCTCTTGGGTAATTAAAATGGTGTCTTCAAAGTGAGCAGATAGGCTTTCATCTTTTGTTTTTATCGTCCAGCCATCAGCCGCCGTAAAAACTTCGTATCCGCCCAAAGTAGACATCGGCTCTATCGCGACCGTCATACCAGCAATTAGTATAGGACCGCTATTTTTGCTACCGTAATTAGGAATATTGGGGTCTTCATGCAAGTTATGGCCCACACCATGGCCCACCAAATCTCGTACAATTCCAAAATTATATCTATTCAGAACCTTTTCTATTGCATTAGATACTTCTCCAACCCTAATACCGTCTTTTAAGGTATTAATGCCGGCATCTAAAGATTCTAATGTACCTTTTAGTAATTTATCTTTTTCTATATTAGAACTACCGGCAACAACTGTTCTAGCAGCGTCGGTTATCATACCGCCATAAACTACTCCAAAATCAAAACTCACTATATCGCCATCTTTAATAACATTATTTTTGGGGATTCCATGCACTACCTCGTCGTTAACAGATACGCACAATGTCGCCGGAAACCCACCATATCCCAAAAAGGCGGGCTTACCACCTAATTTTTTTAACTCATTATGGGCAACGGTGTCTAATTCTTTAGTGGTTACACCGGGTTGTGTGGTTTTAGACAAAATATCAAGAACGGTGGCCAGCATCCTACCACTAACCTTTTGATTAGTAATTTCTTCTTCTGTTTTAACTTTTGTCATCATAACCGATTAGCTACCTTCTTAAGACCGCTTACAATATCATTATGTACAACATTTATCGGTTGCTCGGCATCAAACTCTAGTACCGGAACATTCTCGGATTGTAAAAATTCTAAAATTGGTTTAATCTCATTTTCATATTCATAGAACCGTTCTTTTATGGCATTTGGGACATCGTCTGTTCTGCCTCTTTTAAGAAGTCTTTCGGTAACGATATTATAATCTGCCGCAAGATGAACAGCCACTTTTATAACCATTGACCTAGACCTAAAATAGTCTTGTAGCCACTTAGCTTGACTTATTCGTCTAGGAAAGCCGTCTAGAACTATCGATTTTCCGGTGGGTACTTTATCTATATTTTTTATAATCAAACCCTTGACCATTTCATCATCAAGTAGTTTCCCGCTATTGATATGATCGGCCAAAGGCCCGCTAGTAAGCTCATCTCTAATAATTTGACCCATAGACAACCAAATCAAACCTAACTCATCAGCCAACAATTGGCTTTGAGTGCTTTTACCCGACCCCGCAACCCCAAAAACTAAAATAATATCCATAGTTAAGACAAAAACACCTTGACCCTATCAGCAACAATCTTACCATCCGCCCTACCGGCAGCCGCCTTCATAACCAAAGGCATTAAACTAGAAAAGTTGGGATTTTCAATACTTGCGGACTGCTCTGTAATTAACTTATCTATATCTTGTTCGTTCAACATTGTTGGAGCATATTGTGCTAATATTTGCCTTTCAAACTCTTCGGCTGCAGCTTGTTCGACTCGGTCATGTTGTTGATATAAATCCCTTGCCTCTATTCTTTTCTTAATCTCTTTTTGAACAATCTTATAAGACTGTTCCTGTGTTAACTTGCCTTGAGTTTCAATTTGAGCATTTTTAAGTACACTAACTAACATCCGTAATGCCGATACGGTCTGCTTGTCTCCTGCCTTTAGTGCGCGATTTAAATCTTCTTGGACGCGCTCTAGCATTATTTAAGTCCTAGTTTTGCCCGCATAGCTTTTTGAGCTTTACGATCGTTACGAATAATCGCCTTGGTTCTTCTGTCGCGCTTACTTATTGGCTTTTCGAAGTATTGCAATTGCTTTACATTAGCCAAAGCACCCGACTGTTGTACCTTGCGGTTAAATCTACGAATTAGACTTTCGGTGGACTCCCTTGAATCTTTCTTGGTTACCTGAATCATACCAAACCATAATACCTTATCGTATACCGTTATTCAAGAGTGAAATGATAATTAAATTTAAGGCCGTCTTATTTGGGGTGCAACACCGGCGCGTTGATTTGGTCTTTGGCTCTTTAGCACTATACCCTGTAGTTCTTTAAAAATTGGAAAACTCTTGTTTGTTGAGTATATCTTGGTATTACCCTGCTTTTCGCTAACCAAAAAACCAACTTTTTCTAATCTTTTAAGTTCTCGCTGAATGTTGCCGGCGTCTTCTTTTATAAGCTTAGCCAATCCCCTTACATGAGTCTTAAAATCTGGGAACTTTGCATATACCACAATAATCTTGCGACGGACCCTGGAAGTAATAAAAACATCTAGCATAATTTTACACCTATTGTTTATCAGACAACAATAATTATAGCTAGCTTATTGGGTTTTGTAAAATAAAAATTTAAAAATATCGTATTATACTTTTATGACTTATGTAGATGTAATTGTTTATGCAAAATATACCGGGCGGAGATACTACACCTACAAAACTGGGTTGAATTTATCTATCGGCAGTGTAGTTAAAGCTCCTTATGGTAAATCATCATATCCGGGCATAGTAATGAACATAGTTAAAAAACCAACAATCGATATTAAAGATATTGATACTATTTACGATTTTAATCTGCCTAATCAGAGTGTTGAATTATTGAAGTGGCTTTGTTCATATTACCCTTTTGATTACGGCGAAATTTGTGGTCTTTTTATACCACCAAATTTAACAGTTAAGCCCAGGGTTCAAAAAGATACACCTTTTACTAGCTTTGAATCAAAAGAGCCTTTTATGCTTAACAAAGAACAGCTATTAGCAGTTAATGCGATTGTAAACAATGCTCATTCTATACTACATGGCGATACCGGTACTGGAAAAACCGAAACCTACCTTGAGGTAGCCAAACAAATGATCAATGCTGGTAAATCGGTTTTAATTATAACCCCAGAAATTGGGCTTACACCCCAATTATTGGCCTCTGTAACAAATAGATTAAAATGCCCGGTGTATATTACAAATTCACAGATGACACCAGCCAAGCGCAAACAAACTTGGATTGCCGCCTATAATAACACTAGTCCTTCGGTTTATATTGGACCAAGATCTAGTATCTTTTTACCATATCAAAACCTTGGTCTGATAGTAGCCGATGAATCACACGACCTATCCTATTATAATCAACAAAACCCCCGCTATAACGGACTTTTCGTTGCTAGCCAGCTAGCCAAAATTCACAAAGCCCACTTCGTGCAAAGTTCGGCAACCCCTAATATATCCGACTATTATTACTGCCAAAAACTTAAACTTCCTATAATTAGAATGACAAAAATGGCTGTTGGCGATCCTAATGTTAGAGGTGAGGTTATTGATATGACAGATAAGCAAAACCTGTCGCCATATCAACAATTATCAAATAAACTATTAAAAGAATTGGATAGTAATTTAAACAACAATATGCAATCTATGCTGTTTATTAACCGCCGTGGTACAGCCCGAATTATTCAGTGTCAAAATTGTGGACATATTAGCCAATGTCCTACCTGCAACCTTCCGTTAACTTATCACCACGATCAATATAAGAACAAATGTCACCAATGTGGCTATCAAGAATCAACCCAAACCCAATGTAGCCAATGCAACAGTCCGGAGCTATCTTATAAAACACCCGGGACCAAAGGCACGGTATCCGATATTCAAAAGTTATTTCCATCTGCTAAGATTGCCAGATTTGATCTAGATGTTCAGCACAGCCAATCACTTAAAGAACAATTCGAAAACATAAAAGATGGTAAATTTGACATCATAA
>JALOQO010000075.1 GCA_025453305.1 Patescibacteria group bacterium
ACTTGGATAATTAAAAATCGTTAAGGTTCGAATAAATAAAATAACTCCCATCAAGGAGTTATTTGTAATACAATTGGCGGGCCCGACCGGATTCGAACCGGCGATCTCCTCCGTGACAGGGAGGCATGTTAGGCCTCTACACCACGAGCCCATGGTAATTGGCGTTAAATTAGCAATTGTTATCATAACAGAGTGAAAGATATTTATCAATTACTCTGCACTTACTCAATACGGCATAGTGATTAGCTCACTTTAAAGCAGATGCATTTGTTGGCTGTATACGGTACAATAACAAGGGTAAAAAGACTGTTTTAAATTATGCCACCTTAGCTCAGTTGGTAGAGCAACGCATTCGTAACGCGTAGGTCAGCAGTTCGATTCTGCTAGGTGGCTCCAGTGGGTATCGTATAACGGCTATTATGTATCCTTCCCAAGGATAAGACGAGGGTGAAAAGTGCCTGCGGCACTTTGCAAGGCGAGCTACTCTAGAAAACTTGTTTTCTAAGATGTAGTCGCGGGTGAGATGAGCCAGTGGCTCATTGCAAGAGCACTCAACTGATTTGAAACTTGTTTCAACTAAGTTGTTGCTGGGCCTGCAGAATGTAGGTGCTAAAGGTGACCAACTCCCTAAGGCGAGTCGAACCTTAAGAGTAGATTAACAAGCGGGTATCGTATAACGGCTATTATGTATCCTTCCCAAGGATAAGACGAGGGTTCGACTCCCTCTACCCGCACCATTTTTTATTCAATTTATATCAGATAATCGGGTATAATAGATTACTGAACAAAAGATATGTTTACAAAGAAATATTTTCAAGACAGACCAATACTCTTTTTGCACCTAGCTCTGGTGGCGTTGGGTATATTAACTATAATTTCATCTATCCTAAGGGTAGACACCACAAAAACCAAGGCCATAATCAGGTTTGAGCCATTTAGAGGTTTGGCTGGATATTCCCAGGGTGAGCCACTAGATTTATATGTTTTTGTTATTGCTAGCATAATTATTATTTCAGTTACAATTGTTATAAGTGCAAAACTTTATTCAATGCAAAGGGTGTTGAGTATAGTAACTTTATCATTGAGTACTATAGTGATGTTATTTATGTTGGTTGCTAGTAATGCACTATATAACTTGCAATAATGAAAAATATTGAAATACCTCTCGTTAAAGATCGTGACAGAATTTATAGACTTTTCGAGATGCTACCAGGGGCTATTAGTTGGTTTATATTGTCGATTCCAATAGTGTTGAGTTTAATTAGCCCAAGACTAGCCGCAATATTTTTAGTAGCCTATTTGTTGCTTTGGTTTATAAAAACAATGGCCATGACGGGCAGGATGATACAGGGCTACAAGAGGTTAAATAACGCTACTGCAACAAACTGGTACGACCATGCAAAAGAACTAGATGATCCAGAAAAGACATTTGCTAGATACGAAGAGGGAATATCTCCACCGTGGCATTATCGAAATTTAATTAGACGGCAAGCTAGGCCCAAGGACAGGGCGAATTTAGATGAGATTTTTCACGGTATAATAATTGCCGTTGTTAATGAATCAAAAGATATAGTTGGCCCAACTCTCGATAGTGTAGCGGCTAGCAATTACCCACTACAAAAACTAGTTGTAGTAATAACCGTAGAAGAAAGAGGTGGCCCAGAAACCGTTAAAGCCATGAATAGTCTTGCGGACAAATATAAAAAAGTGTTCAAACATATTTCTGTTGTTGTTCATCCCAAAGATTTACCCAACGAGGTCATAGGGAAAGGGGGCAATATAACCTATGCCGGCCGTCAAATTAAAAAATATTTTGATAAACAAAAGTTAGATCCAAAAAACATTATTATAACTACTCTTGATTGTGATAACCGGCCACACCCGCAATATTTTGCGGCCGTTTCTTATGCTTACTTGGCCTGTCCAGACCCATATCACGCGTCATTTCAGCCGATTTCACTCTTTACTAATAATATTTGGGATGTACCAGCACCAATGAGAGTTATTGCCACCGGCAACTCTTTTTGGAATATTGTGGTTTCATTAAGGCCTCATATGCTTAGAAACTTTGCTTCTCATTCACAAACTCTTAAGACATTAATAGATACCGATTTTTGGAGCACCAGAACTATAGTAGAAGACGGGCATCAATTTTGGCGTACTTACTTTACTTACAATGGCAAAAACGAGGTTTACCCCCTAATGGTGCCTATTTATCAAGATGCGGTTTTAGATGTTACCATTAAAAAAACATTAAGGGCTCAATTTGTGCAGATAAGGCGCTGGGCATGGGGGGCTTCTGATATAGCTTATGTATTACAAACGGGTTGGCGTAGGAAAAATAACATTTCAAAAACTGATTTGCTGTTTAAGACGAGCCGTTTAATAGAGGGCCATACCAGTTGGGCTACCGCACCTTTGCTAATTTTGCTTGGTGCTTGGGTGCCGCTATATATTGCCCCAGACGCTTCTGATAGCTTTGTAGCCAACGAACTACCGATTATTGCTAGTTATATTCAAAGGATAGCTATGGTTGGCCTTATTGCTAGTATATTTTTGAGTATTCGGCTGTTACCACCCAAGCCCCCACACTACAAAACAAGACACAGACTGTATATGGTTTTACAATGGGTTTATTTGCCGATTACAACTATACTTTACAGTTGTTTTGCCGCTCTAAATTCGCAAACTAGGCTAATTTTTGGAAGATATTTAGGAAAATTTGATTTAACCGCTAAGGCTGTTAAAACTAGTTCTGGTAATCGAAAGTAATCTTATTTTAAGATGTTTCGGATGTCCTTGGTGGCTTTTGTAGGCTGCTTAAAAGACGAGTATCTAACGGCGCTACCAGCATCATAGTGCTTAAGCACAAAATTTACCATATTTGATATATCTATTGTTGTAATAATTTTATCGTTTAAAGGCTTTTTTAATAACTTTTGAAGCACATTGTTTGTTAAGAAACTGGCTGTTTGGGGGCTGTTTTGCCTGTGATCTATTGCTTTAGCGATACTAATGATTATTTTGTCCCTTTGAAAGCCTTCTAGGGCTCCTGATTGCTTTTTTACCATCAAGGCAGTAAGAAGGTCGTATTGCTCTATAGAAGTGCTTACAGCGCCACAAACAGAGCAAGATCGTCTTCTCCAGATAGAATTAGTCTTTTTCTGAGGCCTAGAATTAACCACATTAGTTTGATTGTGACAATATATACAAACCATATCAATATATTGACATTACGCTAATAAAAATACAAGTGGAAAAGTGCTTATATTTATGTGGATACATAGAATTGCCACAGTTTATTAACCAAATACATTCATTTTATAGAGTCCAATAACAGATTATTTCTTTGCCCGCTATATAACTATTTCTGTAAAACATAGAAAGTGTGTAAGGTATATATAAAGATAACCCCCTGGGTTACAGGGGGTTATATCTTATTCGAACTGGAACTTATGTGGTCGCTTGTGCTTGCGATCTGCGCATACGGCGGATTCGGTTCACAAACTCCTTTGATGAGGACAGTTCTTCGTAGAATAGCTGAAAGCTATCTAACGGTGAATTGTTACTCAAGCTAAACGCCTCGTTTAACTTAACCATTATAGCAAGCGGGTGTATTAATGTCAATAGTAGGTCGTATAATCTTATTATAAATCGTTTATAAGTTCACATATATGATATATATAATATTAAGCAATTCGCTATACGATATACTATTTACGATCTACTAACTACGATTACGGTGGGTCCTAGAGGATTCGAACCCGAAGACTGCCAGTGGCAGTATGAGTTCACCCTCGTAGATTTAGTTAAACGATAACAATCTATAA
>JALOQO010000076.1 GCA_025453305.1 Patescibacteria group bacterium
GAAGAAAAGCTAACACTAGTTAACGGGAACTTTCCTTGTTTTACTGTGGCGGTAATCGAATAGTCCCCATTAGGAAGTTTTTTAGGTTCAGATAGGGTGATTCTTGGCCTTTCACTGGCGTCGCAGGTATGAACATCATCTTTTTCGGTGGGAATAATACCCCCGGCCGCACCCCCAAACCTTTGGCGAATCGGATTCATCCATCTTTCGTAATATGAATCACTAGATGGCAATTCTGCCCTAAGACCACCGCCTGTTATGGTTTGTTTCGCTCGTTCCGGGGTACATTCTGTGGCCAATTTACCTGACACAGAATCTATAACAGCTGACTTACTATTATCGCCAAATTGTGGTTCGTACCAGGCTGGGAATATATCACACTTACCTCCACTATTAGTGCTATATCCACTATTTGGGTTAATACAAACTCTTTTAATACCAGCGGGTTGTTGCCATTTGGCACCGGCATCTGGCATGCCTTCGTGTGCTCGCCTAAAGAAATCACGCCATATAGGTCCTGTTTTGCTTTCCATAGATCCGCTCATTGGCTTGTTTTCATGGTGACCTACCCAAACTCCAGTTACAATCTTGGTTGAATAGCCCATCATCCACCCGTTTTCTGCACTGTTAGTGGTACCGGTTTTTACGGCAGTTGTGACACCGTTAATTAGTACCTGGCTATTTAGGCCGCCGTACCTAACAGAAGAATCAGACAACATATCATTTATAGAATAGGCTACTTGCTCGTCTATTGCTCTTTCGCCGGCCGGGTCTTTCCATTCATCTATTACTTTACCTTTACTGTCTTCTACCTTTAATATATATGTAATTGGTTTATAGTTACCCATTCTAGAAAATGTGGCAAACGCATTGGTGTGTTCGTCTAGCCTAACCTGACCTCCGTCGCCAATCGCGGTAGATAGTATTTCTTGGCAATCTTCTGATCCAATTGTATAGCAACCGGTAATACCACTAGTTAAACCCATTTTCTTTGCTAAGTCATGGGTGTATGGTATACCAGCAATGTACATTGCTTTCATGGCTGGAACATTTCTTGACTGTCCAATAAAGTAACGCATGGTATTGGCCCCAATGTATCTTTGATCGTAGTTTTTTAAGGGTTTATTGACAGGATAACCAGGGAATGGGGTTGGAACATCATAAAACACACTACCAGGGCCCCAACTTTGAGATTTAGTCATAAGGGCGGCATAGTCATATGGTTTCATAGTTGATCCGGGGCTTCTTGGAGTGGTAGCATAGTTAACCTGACCATATCCGGGGTAATTGAAATCTCTACCTCCAACCAGGGCTAGAACTTGGCCTGTTTGGGCTTCTACCGCAACTAAGGCAGCATTATCTCCGCCCCCTTGCTCTATTCTTCTGATACCCTTATTGATAGATTCTTCGGCGAAACCTTGCAGTCTAAGATCTACAGTGGTGGTAACTTTGTAACCTGCTTTTCTAACATTGGTGGCTCCGTATTTTTCTTCTAACTTCTTTTGAGCCTCTAGTACAAAATATGGAGCTTTTATATCTTTATATTTACTCTTTTTAGGTACTATCTTTGCTAGTGTTTCAGTTTTTTTAGCTGTTTCGGCTTCTTCTTTAGTGATATAGCCTTGTTCTACCATAAGGTTTAGTACATAATTTCTACGGCTTATTAGTTCTGATGCATTTTCACCAGCTGGAGAATAGTATGTTGGTGCGGGTATAAGAGCAGCCATCATAGCTGCTTCATCTAGCGTTAAGTCCTTGGCACTTTTATCAAAAAATCCTCTAGACGCCGCTTCGGCACCCGCATATGTGGAACCAAAAGATATTTCGTTAAGATAAGCATTTAATATTTCGTCTTTGGTATAACTTCTTTCTAATTCAATAGATAATATAAGTTCTTTAATTTTTCTGGTATAGGTTTGTTCTTGGCTTAAGATAGAGTTTTTAACAAACTGCTGGGTAATTGTAGAACCACCCTGGGTGCTTTCACCTCTTAGGTTGTTTACAAAAGCTCTAATTACACCACTGGCACTAAAACCGCCATGGTTGTAATAGTCTTTGTCTTCTATTGAAATAACAGCCTTCTGAAGATTATCATTGATATTTTCGAGCTTTACAGGGTAGCATTCAACATCACCAGAGCTAGACCAAAGTAATGTTTGGCCGGTGCGATCATAGTAAGTAGTAGATGCGCCTAGTGTACAGGTATCTAGATTGGTAATGTTTCTGGGCAAATCTTTTCTAAAATAGGCAAAAACCGCCAGCATAAGTACCATCATTACTGCTAGTGCAATACCGGTTATTTTTAGTGCCCTTATAGCACCTTCGCGATTAAACCAATATTCTGCAAAGTTTTTAGGGTGTAAATAGTAAAAAAATCGTTTTACTGGGTTTTTAGGCATCCGGGCGCGTCTATCTGCTCTTAGCCTCGCCTTGATATCAGAACGAGCCTTAAGACGACTACCAATATTGCGATTTACTATAGGGCTACCATTACTTGTTTTTTTCTTTGGCTTAAAACTCTTCACCTTATCAGTAAGGTGCTTGGCTTTTTTATTCAAATTTGTCATATGTATCTAAAATACTTCCTCAACTACCATCATATTATAACATATCGGCTAGATTTTATTCTACTATTTTACTAACGGTTAATTATTGCAACCGATAGGTTTTAGCCCAATTTTGGTATGTGGGTTAAACTATAGTTATGTCAGATAACTCAGATTTACAAAACTTCAAGGGAATTGGCCCTAAAACATCGAACTTATTTCAGTCTATTGGTATAACTACTATTGAACAACTTTTACTTTATACACCTAGAAAGTATTTAGATTTTCATACGGTTTCGAATATCAAATCTATTAAACCGGGTTTAGTTACAGTAAAAGTAAAATTACAAAACATTAGCTCTAAAAGAGTAAAACGGAGTTTGCATATTACCAATGCCCAAGCTGTAGACGAAACGGGCGCAGTTAGTGTAGTTTGGTTTAACCAGCCATATCGGGCTAAGTCGCTATCTGGTGGTTGGTATTATTTGCAGGGAGAATTTGGGCTAAATAATCGCAGATTACAAATTGTAAACCCCAGTACCGAACTTGTAGACGATATAAAAGGCCCGAGTAACATTATCCCAATATACCCAGAAAGAGCCGGTATTAAATCTAGGCAATTTGAACGAGCTGTGGCGAGCATAATAAACAAAGGCTATAAGTTAGAATCGTGCATACCAGAATCATTATCAAAAAGCAGGGGTTTACTAGATTATAATCAGGCAATCAAATTATTACATCAGCCCAAAAACCAAAAAGATGTGATTATGGCCAAAAATAGATTAGCATTCGAGGAATTGTTTGTTGTAATGTTGGCTGCCGCAGAACTAAAAAAATCCAATAAAACAGTCAAGGCTTTGCCGGTAGAGTTTAAGCAAGCCGTTGCTCAAACGTTTGTAAAGTCTCTGCCATTTGATCTAACCGATGATCAAAGGCTGGCTGTTTGGCAAATATACAAAGATATTCAACAATCTCAACCTATGAACCGCTTAATAGAGGGCGATGTAGGATCGGGTAAAACTGTAGTAGCGGCGATGGCTGCTTTAATGGTTTTAGAATCAAATATGCAAGTTGCACTACTTGCACCAACCGAACTGCTTGCCAGGCAACATTTAGAAACTTTTAAAAAAGTCTTTTCACACACAAATCATACAAATAATCTAGAGTTATTGGTTGGTTCTATGCCGGCAAAAGAAAAATCGCTAGCTTACAACAGAATAAATAGTGGCGAAGCCGGCTGTATAATTGGAACTCATGCAATTTTAC
>JALOQO010000011.1 GCA_025453305.1 Patescibacteria group bacterium
GGTTTTCGATCTCTCCTAACTCGATACGAAATCCCCGAAGCTGCACCTGTTGATCTGCTCTTTCCACGTAAATCATTTCTCCATCCAGGTTCATTCGGATTAAATCGCCAGAGCGATATAACCGCTCACCTTTTTTATAAGGATGTTCCATGAAACGTTGTGCTGTTAATTCCGGCCTATTTAAATACCCCCGGGCCACCCCTTCACCACCGACATACAATTCACCCGGCGTTCCCAAAGGAGTTAATGTTTGGTACTGATCCATAATATAGGTGCTCAATGTAGGAATCGGTTTACCAATATTACTGATATCACTTTCAATCTCACGTTCACCGATCTCTTTATAGGTTACATGCACACAGGTTTCGGTGATACCAAACATGTTAATTAGTTTTATATCCGGGTATTTCTGACGCCATGCTTTTAATCTAGCGGGTTTTAATGCCTCACCGCCAAAAATTACATACCTGGCACTTAAATTCTTGCTATTGATTTTCAATATTTCATCAAGCAAGTTATAAAAAGCTGAGGGCGTTTGATTTAGTATGGTTATTTTTTGATCAAGCAATACATTTAAAAATTGTTGGGGATCACGGGCCGTCATTTTGGGAATTATGACTAACCGCCCACCATAGAGCAATGCCCCATACATTTCCCATACGGAAAAATCAAAACTATAAGAATGAAAAAAACTCCAGGCATCTTGATCATTAAAATCAAATTGAAATCCATGTGAGAAAATAAATAAAAAGCTGGTTATCACATTTAACAACAAAATCATCTATAACATATACAGGTTTGTTGATAGTGGCTAGTGATAACGCTTGTTTTAGGGCTACCTTTTTAGCGCTGGCATTTATCTTTTTGGAATAGTTTTCGTTGCCACTTGGGCCAAAAGTGATACCACCGCCACGCCAGATAGGATTACGGATAGATCCCGTTCGGGCCCTACCAGTACCTTTTTGGCGCCATGGTTTTTTACCGCCGCCGCTTACTTCTCCTCTTTTTAGGGTTTTTGCAAGACTTAAACGGCCGTTTGCCTGATGCGCAACATAGGCTTGCTTTAATAATTCGTGATTACTAACCTCTACTGCAAATATATCTTTGGGGAGCTTAATAGCCGTAGTAGCCTTTACGCCACTAGCCGAATAGGTAGAAACTGCCATTATTTAACTCCTTTCAAGACAACAATGCCTTTTCTGGGGCCGGGAATGGCTCCGTAAACGCCAATAACACTGTGTTCGGCGTCTACCAATGCAACCTGCAAGTTCTTAACCGTAACTTGTTCGTGCCCCATTTGGCCGGCCATCTTTTTGCCCTTAAAGATCTTTTGTGGATACATTGATCCAATAGAGCCAGGCCTACGATAGCTTTGACCACCGTGAGTTTTACGGCCTCTTTTAAAATTATGTCTTTTAATGGTGCCGGCAAAACCTTTACCCTTGCTTGTGCCGGTAACATTTACCATATCGCCAACCGCAAATGTATCTGCAGTTAGCTGTGTGCCTATAGCTAGCTCGTCTTTGATTTCGTCTACACGAAATTCGCGAACCACCTTAGGAGTGACGCCCGATTTTTTAAAATGACCGGCTTGGGCTTTGCCGATCTTCTTGGCTTGCTCAAAGCCAAGCTGAACTGCGGTATAACCATCGGTTTCTGCAGTTTTGACCTGTGTCACTACACAGGGACTAGCGGAAAGCAGTGTGACAGGTTTTAATGCACCAGAATCTGTAATGATACTAGTCATTCCAACCTTTCGCGTGATGAGTGCTTTCATAGTACTCCTTATTGTTAGCGCTCTGCCTCTGTTATAATTAGCTTAACTAGGGCACAAAAATGCTTGGCTGTATGGCAGTTTTGGGGTAATTTATTGCCCAACTTGCCAACTCACCAAGGAGCAGTTTTGATATACCAATAAATCTTATCAGAAACGAACAGATAAGTCAAAGAGTTTTTTTATAATTAGGCGGGGTCAAAACCAAAAGGACTTTTAGAGCGATGATCTGAATGACTTACACCATTTCTCACATCTCTATGTCCATCCAAATGAACCTCTCCGAGACCTTCTAGGTATATAAACCTGGCTTTTTCTGCTAATAATTCGTAGATAATGACTCCCAGGGTGTCGTCATCTACTTCTTGACCAATCAGGTATCTCAATATTAGTTTAAACTCTTTAAAATGAATTATATAAGTATCAATTACTTCTTTTGTTTCACTCGACTTATCGGCTGATTTACTTTTGGTATTTCTTGCGAATAACGATAATTCACCGGAATAACTATATAACTTATGCAGTTTTGTAATAAACATTTCTAGTAATTGATAAAGCCTCTCCAGATATTGATTATTATTAGTACCAACTGCTTCTTTAGCTGTTTCTCTCGATTCATCGGTAGGATTAATCTTGGTAGTTTTTATTTTTATAGGTGAGTCATTGGGATTTTCATATTCTATATGCAGATATTCAATAATTGCTTCTAGCAGTAGATAAAACCTTTCCAGATTAGGATAACGATCTAAGCCGTCTTCTCCCCTAACACAAAACGATAACTTTTCTAAGTCTAAAATATCGAAATCAAACAATTTTCTAAAAATATTTGAAATCTCTTCGGATTTAACACCTTCGGGTTTAGTGTACGGATGGTGTGGTTCATGTATTTTGCTATATAAAATAGTGGCAATATTTCCTAGGCTCGCTATAGTTGCCGGTGTGAATTGCCAACTCTCAATTCCTGTTCGAGGTTCACCATCGGTAGGTTTTTTACTCATTATTTTATAATCACTTTCAAAAACAATATTAACACACCCTATGGCTATGTACACCTTAGGTATTTTGAACTAGTTATATACTTCACCAAATCCAAATAGTTTCCCATAAACTACCGTGCTGCTTTAATTAGACCATCGAATAGGGGATGGGGGCGGAGTGGGCGGCTGGTAAATTCTGGATGAAACTGGCTGGCAATAAAATATTTATGTTTAGGGGCTTCTATAATTTCGGTTAAACCGGTGTCTGGGTTTTTACCCGATACTGTTAGACCAACCGATTCAATGTCTTTTAAGTATTTTGGATTAAATTCGTAACGATGCCTGTGTCTTTCGTAAATTGTAGTTGATTTGTACAGTTTATGAGCAAGTGAATTCTTGATAATATTACATTGATAATTACCTAATCGCATAGTACCACCCAAGCCGCTAATTGTTTTTTGAGATTCCATTAGATCTATCACCGGATTGTCTGTTTTTGGATTAAATTCGGTAGAATTAGCATCTTTTTTACCACTTAAACGAACCGCTCCAATACAGGCAACCTGCATACCAAGGCAAAGGCCTAAATAAGGTAAATTGTTTTTTAGGGCATATTGCGAGGCAATTATTTTGCCTTCAACACCCCTAGATCCAAAACCACCCGGCACAACCATCGCCTGAACACCCATAACATGGCTACCAATATTCTTATTATTTAACTTTTCTGCATCAATCCACTTTATTTTTAGTTGTTTACCATTGTTCCAGGCTGCACTTTTTAAGGCCTCTACAACACTGGCATATGTATCGGTATGATCTAAATACTTAGCGACTACACCTACTGTAACAATTGGCGAATCTTTCTTTTTGATTTGATCAACCAACTTAGACCAACCCCTAATATTACTAGGCTTATTTTTAATACCAAGTTGTTTACAAACTGTATCGGCCACTCCTTGCTTTTCTAATATCAAAGGTACTTCATAAACCGTATCAACTGTAGGCATAGCAATAACTCTATCTAGTGAAATGTCACTAAATAAGCTTAGCTTCTTTATCACACCGCTCGGCACACTAACATCAGCCCTTGCAATTAGAATATCGCACCTGATACCCGCTTCTCGCAAATCTCTAACTGCATTTTGTGCGGGCTTGCTTTTTACCTCTTGGCTGGCGCTTATAAAAGGCAAGTAAACAACATGCATATAAAGGCAGTTTTCTGGACCAACTCTTGTATGCATTTGCCTTATAGCTTCTATAAAAGCCGTGCTTTCGTAATCCCCGACAGTACCGCCAACCTCTACAATATGAACATCGTATCCATCGGCCGCAGATATGATTGCCTCTTGCATTGCATTGGTTACATGGGGAATAATCTGAACTGTTTTACCTAAATATTTACCATCTCGTTCGTCTTCTATTACCTGGCGGTATATCCGGCCACTCATAGTTGAGCTTTTTTGAGTTAAATTGCTGTCTAAAAATCTTTCGTAATGACCTAAGTCTAAATCAGTTTCCGCACCGTCTTGAGTTACAAAAACTTCGCCATGTTCGGCCGGGTTTAAGGTACCTGAATCTACATTAAAATATGGGTCACATTTTTGGATGTTTACCTTTAAGCCCTTACTTTTTAAAACGGTGGCTAAACTGGCAGCCGTAACCCCCTTACCAACTCCACTAAGTACACCACCCGTAACAAATATGTATTTAGTCTGCATAAAAATAGATAACTCCTTTTTAACTCCACTTTTTATTACTTTTTTGCTAGGGTTTTCTTTTATTATGAACGACTATTACTAAAAATCAATAACTATCCGACATTAAGAACAAATCCGATTGGTAAATAAAAGCTTAGAATTGTTGCAAAAAGTAAAACAGCAATTTCAATTTTACGATCAATTTTAAAATGATCATGACTAGCAAATGCTAAACCTACCGCCAGGCCGATTGGTATAGGAATACCGTTTTCGCCACCTACCTGTAACCATAAACAGCCAAGAATAAAATATAATACTATTTTTAAAAAATATACACCATCTGGTTCGTTATTTAGGTTATTTTTTGGTTTTACCATTATGAATGTATTTTAACATAAACAATTATAAATCATTTCTGATTTTTATATTGACTATTGGCATCTTTGTATCTGTCAAATAAAAGCCTGATGATCAGACCATATCCCAACACCACCACTAAGATAAGTGTAAAAGCGTTTATAAAAGGTATAGAAAACATTATTAGCAGTAGAACTGATCCGGCTAACGCCCGGATAGGATGTGATCTGTGTGGGAATATTAAATTGCCAATAGAATGTGCCACAAATGGGAAACACAATAAAAATAGAATACCACTAAACAGTATCATGACTATCGCCATAGGTATACCGATTATACTCAAACTTAAAAGCGTAACTATTAATGGGCTCAACGAAATATAAACTAATCCTGTTAGTAATGTGGTGCCCAACTTGTTTGCTGTGTAATCAGCGCAATCTTGCAGCGATTTTGGAAACATTACAGACAACAATAGAGCGGCAAGCATTAATGTTAGAAAGAAAATTATATATAGTAATGGGATTAAAATTACGCTACTGGCAACAATCCAAGACAATAATGATTCTGGGTTTGTGCTAATATTATTTAGGTCTGAATTATTACTATTTCTGTTAGTTCCAAAAACTTCTACATTGCCACCAATTGTTGAGTTACTGGTTATGTTTAAGTTTCCATAATAGGCAACTAAATCACGGTTTATATCACCATTAATAATAATGTCACCGCCCCTCGCGACTACATCCCTACCAACAGCACCATTGATAATTAAATTTGCTCCAAGCAATACTGAGTCTACACCTACGGTGCCATTTATATTTAAACTAAACCTATTGGCAATAGCAGATATATTATTTGATACATCGCCATCAATAATTAAATCATTAGCAAAAACTCTGACATCACCATTAACCCTCCCGGTTATATTAATTTTATTAGCAGCACATATTATATCGCCCTCGACTATACCGACAATACTAACCGAATTACCTAGACAATATAAGTCACCTTTAATAAGATCATTTATAACGATATTTTCTTGGAACTTAAAAACAGTTTTATCTATTACTTTGGGATTTTGGGTGTTTAGCTCTTGATTTGATTGTGCTACGCTAACACCACTAATAAATATTGCAGCGGATACAAAAATAGTTATGGTCAGTATAGTCTTTATGCGCATATCTAACCCCTTATATACTTTAAGTATACTCTATTTGTATAAGTGGTTACTATAATATTAATCGTAGACAAAATGCCATAATTGCTATACAAAACAATAAACCTATGATTTTAAGATAAATATTACTTCCTTTGCTCATTGCATACCACGACCACCACAGCAAACCCCCGCCTGAAACCAACCTAATAATCGATTGCCAAAATGGATTTAGTAAAAAGCTTATGCATATTAAAAAAATAGATGTAAATAGTAAAAAATTAAGTTTGCTAAATATTTGATTTTGTAGATTCAATCGATCTTGCTGCTTAACTTTGTTCATCTGTTATTACCCAAAGCTTGTAGAAGCGCTACATCCATAGCCGCTTGCTTCATGCTAATTTTGTATTCATTCTGATGGCTAATAACTTTATCTGTAGCCAAGACTAGCTGTTTGTCTAGTTTTTTCCTGATTATATTAATGTCCCATTGCTCTATTGTGCAGTTCTGTAGCCACTCATAATAACTTACAATGACCCCGCCCGCATTTGCCAAAATATCTGGTATCACTATTGTTCCGTTCTTTTCTAATATAGTAGCCGCATCGTCTGTGACTGGTGCGTTAGCTAACTCTAAAATATATTTTGCCTTAATAAACTTCGCATTATCTTTTGTAATAACCCCTCCAAGAGCCGCCAATACCAGGGTGGCTGTTTTTTGTATTAATAGCTCATTTGAGTTAATAATTTTAGTCTTTTTATAACCTGCCAGAGTTTTATTGGCAGTTTTATAGTCCATTAGTTTTTTTGGATTTATAGAATTATTGGATATAACTGCAGACTTAGAGTCTGCAGCCGCAATTAGCGAAATATCCTTGTATCTACTCGCGGTTTCAGCAAAAAAGTAACCGACATTGCCGAAACCCTGTAAAGAATAAGTTGATTTATCTATTCCGTGTTTTTTAAGGGTTTCTTTAAGTACTACATACCCACCTCTACCCGTTGCCTCATCTCGGCCATGACTACCTCCGTCTTGTAATGATTTACCTGTAAAGGTTGAGCATGTAGTATGACCGCTAATTTTATAGTATTCGTCATTCATCCACCCCATAACTTGAGGGTTAGTATTAATATCGGGAGCCGGTATATCCTTGTATGGGCCAATGTAATCAGACAAACTTTGAACATATTTTCTTGAAAGTTCTTCTAGCTCGCTTTGGGTAAGTGATTTTGGGTCTACGGCTACGCCACCCTTTCCGCCACCTAGCGGTAAGTCCACTAATGCGGTTTTTAGAGTCATTAGAATAGATAAAGCCTCTACTTCATCTTTGTTAACATCTTGATGAAACCTTATGCCACCTTTATATGGACCCCTTTGGTTGCTGTGTTGAGATCTATAAGCCTTATAGGTTTTACCGTTTGATAGTTTAATTTCAAATTCGTGAACAACATCTGGCTCTAAAAATTTTTTAATAGTTTTTGTTGATATTCCTAATCTTTTAGATGAATCTTGAATTAAATTATGAACAGTTTTTAGCATAATTTCTATTTTACACCATAAATTATTATAAAAATGCGGTAAAATATACATATGAATAGAATTATTATTGATGTTCGAGAACCAGAAGAATACCAAAGGGGTCATGTAGAGAGCGCTATTAATATCCCACCAGACAAAATAATTGCCGGGGCATCGGAGCTAGCCGATATACCTAAAGACACCGAACTTATCCTGTACTGCGTTTCGGGTAGTCGATCCAGGGTTGCCTCGCAATATTTGATGCAACAAGGTTTTAGTAATGTGGTAAACGGGATTAACAAAGACCATGTTTTAGCAAACTATTGCTAAAAAATAATCCCGCCTACTAGTGTAGGCGGGATTTATTTTTATAATTCTTAACTTTTACTATTCGCCTACATTACTGGTATCAAAGTTTACATAAGGAACATATATATTCCAGGCAGCTTGTTGAGATTCGGTCAAAACTAAAGCTTTTTCTACCCAGCTCTTAACAGATTCTTTGCTAATTTTTACTATTTCGCCCTGATTAAGCTGTGGGGAATCGGCTGCTTGGGTTAAGTTAGTTTCGGTGAAAACTATCTGGGCACCGCTAAGATTTACCTTATTATCTATACCAAATATCTGTACAGCCTTACGAGCCATCACGCTATAACTATCACCAGGTTGAGCGGTAAATTCGTAGTTACCTTGGGAGTTTTCCTCTTGATCTGAATTATTTTGATCTTGGCTATCAGCGTCGTTAGTTGATTCGCCATCGACTGTAATTGTAACCGGTTCTTGATTTTGTGTCTCTTGAGCGTTTACTGTTTGTACAGATATTAATATTGCCAACAATAAAGTAATTCCTACTAAAAGCGATGTTAATATTTTTGTTGTTAGTTGCATATACCCTCCGTTAGCCCACCGCGTTTATATTAAGTACTAGCATTATAACAACATAATGCTTGTGCTGACAAATTTTTCATAGCTCATTTATAATATTTATATTATTTGGTTTAGCATAAGCGTATAATAGGTTGTATGAAAAGCAAATTTAATATAAGCAAAAACAGCTGGTTTGTTATTTGTTTGGGATCTGGTATTGGCCTAATAGCCAGTTTTATACAGACTATCGAGCGGATTTCTTGGGCTGATGATAAAAATGCGCTATTAGCTTGCGATATAAATTCTGTTTTTAGTTGTAGTAGTGTTTTTGATTCTTGGCAATCTAGTGTTTTTGGGTTTTCTAACAGCATAATGTGTTTAGCTTTTTTTGGTGTAATGCTAGGAATTGGACTTGCCGGACTTTTTGGATCCCAATTAGATAAAAAATTGCGTTTAATAATGCACTTTTTTAGTGTGTTCTTTTTATTATTTGGGGCTTGGTACTTGTATCAAAGCGCAATGGTAATAAGTGCCCTATGTTTGTTTTGTATATTTTGTTATAGCGGAGTTATCGCCATAAATTGGGGTTGGCTTAGATTAAATGCCAATGACCTGCCCCTATCACAAAATATTAAAAAATCCCTAACCCAAGTGTTTAGTAAAGGTGCTGATACATTTTTTTGGATTATTTGGGGTTTATTGTTTGTAGCTATGTTTGTATTAAAGTTCTACTAGTGTTGAACCTATTTTATTGGGTTCATTAACAGGGTATTATTTATTAATCTTTTTGTTGGGTTAAAAGGTAGGTTTTGTATAAAAGTTCTTTTGTGTTTTCTTGATTTTCCCAAAGTTCTATCATGAAATAACCCATGACAATAACCGTGACAGATAAAAGTATCAATGCAATATATACCAAATTGTCGGTTAATGACTTAGTTGATAGTAGGCTTTCTTTATTGGTTGATTTATTAGATTTTTTCATAATATATATAATACCATAAGCAATTTATTTATATATATAAAAATCGACCCACTAATAAAAATGGGTCAATTTAATTTTATCAAGTACCAATAATTACATTTTTATCTCTGCGTCACAACCTGCAGGGAGACTCAAATTCATTAGTGAATCGATTGTTTTTGGGGTTGGGTTGGTGATGTCAATAAGGCGTTTATGAACGCGCATTTCAAACTGTTCACGACCCTTTTTGTATACATGCGGGCTTTTTACAACTGTATAAACTGTTTTACGAGTAGGCAGTGGTATTGGGCCGGCAATAGTAGCGCCGGTGCGAAGTGCTGTTTCTACAATCTGCTTTGCGGATTGATCTATTACTTTGTGGTCATACGCTTTTAACCGTATTCTTATTCTTTGCTGTTGTGTATCAGCCATTTATGACTTCCTTTCGTCAACCAAGTAGACGGCAAACAGTAAAGGTGTAAACAGTTATTGTATAAACTGTCAGCCATTAACCATAAGCTGTAAACTTGCTATTTGGTGTAGTGTAACATCTCTGCAAAGTTATTATAAAACCAGTGCAAGCGACTTTTAGTCACTACAATTAATATACATATAGTATTATAACCTTTTTACTATTTTTATTCAACACCCTTAAGCGGGTTTGGTGCCCCAGCATCTACTAGGGCGTCCGCCACCCCAAACGCCCCATTTCGTACTACATAGGTTGTAGTAGTTGTACCCGATAAACACACTAGATCACCCGGGTTTTTAATCGAGCTATGGTGTGTGAAATATTGACTATTGCCAACTCTGTCAAGAATGGTTGTGGCGCCAGGAGAATTTGGCATATAACTAATTCCCGAAGCCTCGACTAGGCCGTGGATTGTAGTGTATACACCTGTTGAAAGTGCAAATTCTCCCAGAAGTCTGTCCGGATCTGATGTTGTCGGATTATTAGCTCCATCTGAACTGCATTGGTCTGGGGATCTATGAACATCTTTATAATAATGAGCTACTCCCCAAGCACCGATAGCTATCACACTAAGTGTAAAAACTCCGATTGCTTCCCGCCGATAAGCTCTAAAGACCTCGCCCTTACTGGGTTTATTACTTCTTCTCATGGGTTTATGGGAAATAATTATACACTAGTGTATATAAATGTGTAGTAAAACTACTTTTTTAGTCAGATTTAATATCAAAATTTTCCCATGTAACCGAGGTTATAAAACCATCTGTAGCAGCCTGTCCTAGTTAGGTTTTTACTCTTACACCCAATGGCCGTTTAACATCTAACGCATCGTGTATTATTAAAGCACCATCTCTTTGGCCTGGTTTTGGAACAGATCCCGGAGTGTTTGGTAAAACATGAACTCGACGCCTTTCATCATATGCCATATAATATTACTCCTTCTTAATTATATCTTTAGTTATGGTATTTTATTTGTAAAGAGCTCCTTTTAGGGGGAGCTCTAAACTAAGTTCGGTTTACAATATGAACTATTTGCTGATTTTGGTAACAACACCAGCACCAACGGTTCGGCCACCTTCGCGGATAGCAAAGCGCAAGCCTTGTTCCATAGCTATAGGTGCAAGCAACTTAACCTTAAAGGTTACGGTGTCGCCTGGCATAACCATTTCTTTGTCGGCTGGTAGTTCTACCTCGCCGGTAACATCGGTTGTTCTAAAGTAGAACTGTGGTTTGTATCCCTTAAAGAATGGCGTGTGTCGACCACCTTCTTCTTTGGTTAGAATATAAACCTCGGCGTCAAATTCGGTGTGTGGAGTAATGGTGCCTGGTTTGCAAAGTACCTGGCCGCGTTCGATATCGTCGCGCTCTACGCCACGGAGTAGCACGCCAACATTGTCGCCGGCTTGGCCTTGGTCTAGGCTCTTTTTGAACATTTCAACACCTGTTACTACAACTTTTCGGGTGTCACGGATACCAACGATTTCTACTTCTTCGTTTACCTTAACAACGCCTGTTTCTACACGGCCAGTAGCAACTGTACCACGGCCTTTG
>JALOQO010000077.1 GCA_025453305.1 Patescibacteria group bacterium
ATTTTGTTGCCAGAAACGAAAAGTTTACAGAGATCGTTAAGGATGTAGCGATGCATATTGCTGCTAGTGCACCCGAATATGTCAATATAGAATCGGTGCCAGGTGAGGTAATGTCCGAAAAAACTGCCGAATTTAAAGAAAAGGCCAAAGCAGAAGGCAAGCCCGAGAAAATGCTAGATCAGATTGTAGATGGGATGCTCAAGAAATACTTCGCCGAAAGGTGCTTACTTGATCAACCATTTATCAAAAATCAAGACATCACAGTAGGCGAGTATGTTAAAGAGGGTATCGCTAAATTAGGCGAAAATATTATTGTTCGCCGATTTAGCCGAATGGCTCTGGGTGAAGTTAGCGAATAAATATTTTAACTTTTTACTATAAAATAAGGTGCGCTAGTTAAGGTGCACCTTATTTTATTCTGTTAAATCATGTACTTCTATACCGCTAGGCAATCTTTCACCCCTAACAATTGTTTCGCTAGGTCTATTAATGGATGGTTTTGGCTGTTGATTAGGTGCTTGTGGTGGGGTGGTTTGCTGTACTTGATTATTTTTAGGCGGGATGTTTATGCTGGGTGGCTGGTTGATAGATTGCGTTTTGTTGATTGATGTCATTGGTTGAACTGGTTTTTGTACCTGGGCTGGCGAGGTGGGGTTTGGTATATTCTTGCTACTGCTGGTTTGGGGGCTAACCGATAAGCTGTTTACATTATTGTGAGCTGCTTTGTTAAGTTTTCTCTTGCTAATACTATGGCTGGTTCGTGCATCTCGATTGCTGTTGTATCTAGCACCCCTATATTTTTTTAGCAACCACTGAATAACTGCAACTATAAGTAAAATTATTGTTAGTAATATACCAAACGAAATCAGTTTACTAGACGATATTCCATAACTATCAAAAAACGGAAGCCGGTATGATAATAGTTGTTGATTATCTTGGGCGGTTACAGTTTGTTGTGGCCATGTGTAGTTTGACCCTTTCCACTCAACAGAAACTTTAACTGGTCCGGTTGGAATAGAATATATCGCTACAATACCTTCATTATCTGTATAATTAGGAAATTCATTTATCATAACCGGTGCATTCGATAATGGCTTGCTAGAATAATCAACGAGTACTATTTTTACTTTTGTAGATTCTGGTTTTTGGTCTAAGCTTGAATTTTGCGCATTAGTGTAGGCAATTAGCACAATGCCCAAACAAGCGATCAAGCTTACAGCTACCAGGAACTTATTTAACTTAAATTTAGTATTTTTCATATAGTCTTTCGCTGTTTACTATATTTATTATTAACCATAAGCGCAATAGCCTTAACTGTTAATTTAATTGGTTTTTACTTGTTATCTACAATATCTTTGGCTTTTTGAGTGATGTCTTGATTATTGATATCTTGAGTTGATTTAACGGTTTCGGAATCGTTAGGTTTGATAACGAACTGGTTTTGATCAACCATAGTTTGGCCATTTATTCCTTGGTTAGGCTGATTGTTGTCTACGGTTGGTTCTGGGTTTATTGGGGCCATATTAACCGTTGCGGTTTTTGTAGATTGACGGTTTTTGATAATCCTAAAAGCTACAAACATAACTATTGCAACTAGCATTATTATTGGTATAGCAAGCATAAAGCTATAAGCACTCTTGGATTTAGTTTCACCAGCTACTATACCCGTTGGTGTTGACTCAAAAGTTTGGTAATTAGCGCCAGCTACAACGGTTGCTTCGCCCAGATATTCTAGATTGCTACCGTTTTTGTGATAAATTACCAAAACTCCCGGTATCGCGTCTTCTATCTTGACAACTCCTTTATCGTTGGTTTGGAATTCTTCGTTATTAATAAGCAGTGTAGTATTTTTTAGTAATTCGTCGCTTTTATTTTTAGCGGTGTATTCAATCTTTACAGGTGTCATAACTATTTCTTGTATTTGTGAAGTTGTTTGATTTCCGCTAGGATCTGTAACCGTTACCTTATAGTAATATGTTTTATCTTTTTCAAAGGCTCGGCTTAATTCGCCCAAAGATATTAGGTTTGGAGTGTCTTTTGAAATTTTTTGTGAAACAGTTTCTTTTAGAGATTGCTTATCAATGCCAAAATTTACCACCGCAAAACTGTTTTCGTTTGCATTAAGTGCAATATTTATGGTTTTACCAATAAATCCAGCCGGTTGATTAGAATTAATTGCCGGCGCTTGTTTATCATCAGATGGTGCCGATACTAGAGCGACATTGCTATTATCGGGATCTTTTACAGGTACGGCCGTGGGTTCAAATACAATTTTCATTGGTGAGCCACCATTAGCTCCGGCTACCTTAGAAACCTCACCAAGATCGGTGGCTAAAATTGTCTTATCGGTATTAAAAGAAATAGGGGTTTCACCGCTGTCTTTTAGTGCCTTAAAACTAAAGCTTACTAAATTATTGTTTCCGCTTACTGTTTCGAAAGTGAATAGAGTTAGGTTGATTATACCTGGGCTAGCAGAAAACTTAGCTTCAGAACTCAAAGCAGTACCTTTTTCGTATTGTATATATTGTAAACTGCTTGGGTCGTAAGTAATATCAATGGTCGCACCATTATAGTTGGGTGCATTTGCTTTAACAACCACATTTATAACCCCGTCTTTTTTTACCGATAAAGTAGGATTATTAAAGTAAATTCCGGTGGGTTGCTCGGCAGCATTAATTGGTAGACTGTAAAGGGTAATAATTGCTACCGACGATATTATAAACAATTTACCTATTAATTTTTTTGCTAGTTTCATTTATTGGCTCCCTTATTTATATGTCACTTACTAATTTTTATTAATTTTATTGTATCAAAAAATAATAATCTATTGTAATTTATTATATTTATGTTTAATATTTAACCATAACTATATTAAAAAGAGGGACTATGAAAAAATCTAATACTAAAAAAAATACAAATAGTAGAGTAGCGAAGGCTACAAAATCAAAAACAATAAGAAAATCAACTAAAAAGACCAAAGTAAATAGTTGGCTAAACCCAAAATCATTTGCTTTAGTAATTGTAGGCGCATTTGTATTCGCGGGAGTTGCTGGTTTTATTGTTAATAATAATAATGAGGGCGCTGCTATTTATTTTTCGGCTGATAAAAAAGTAGTTAAATCGGGTGATACTTTTAAAGTTAAATTGTATGCCGATAGCAACAAATCGGCCGTAAATGGCGTATCGGCACTCTTTAGTTACCCTAAGGAAATACTCGAAATAAGCAATATCAACAACTCTATTAGTGATTACAGTGTAGATGCAATAGTTAATACAGAGGCTAATAATGGTAGTGCTGTAGAGATTACCAGGGGATCATACGATAGCTTATATGGCAAAAAGTTGGTATCTGAAATTGAATTTATAGCCAAAAAAGCAGGTGACGCAAAATTAATTTTTGATTCGGCTTGGGCGCTGCTAAACCATGCTTTTCACTTCCAAGCTTTTCCAGATAGCTGGGGTCGCAAAGCTGAGACCATTCCAGGCGCAGCTTTCGGCTCACCGTGAGCAGTTGTTCATGTTCTGCCTGCAGGCCGGCAAGCTTATAGCCGTCCTGTACGAAATGGATGTGGAGCCAGACATTGGTGATCGCCAAAGAGAGCATCATCGCCCCCAAGACGCCTGCAAAGACGAGCCATCTGCGGAACGAGCGCTGCACGGATGACGGTTTGCTTCGCTCCTGGTCGCCGGTTGCTTCTGTTTCCATGTGGCGCCCTCCTGTC
>JALOQO010000078.1 GCA_025453305.1 Patescibacteria group bacterium
CCAAGTTCATTGGCTAGCTCGTTGTTATAAACTTCGTCCAGTCTGCGCCAACTAAAATCACCGTCGCCATAACTTGGTATGTGCCTTAAAAAATAATATCTAAGTGCATCTAAACCATATTTGTTGATGATTTCTTTTGGTTCTATTACATTTCCTATACTTTTACTCATTTTGTGGCCCTCGGCAGTTATAAAGCCGTGTACATACAACATTTTTGGCAATGGTAGTTTAAGGCCAATTAATATTGCCGGCAAAATAGCAGCATGAAATCTTGATATATCCTTACCTACAATCTGAACATCGGCTGGCCAAAATTCGTTAAAATCAGCCCCGTCTGGATATCCCAATACCGTAATATAATTTAGCAAAGCGTCAAACCAAACATACATAACTTGTGATTTATCACCGGGTACCGGAATACCCCAAGTTAGTTTTTCTTTGAATCTGGATATACTTATATCATCAAGCCCGCCACTTAACAATTGTAGTATTTCATTCTTTTTTGACTCTGGTACTATTTTAAATTGATCAGAAACTATAGCCTGGTTAATTTGGTCTGTAAACCTACTTAGTGCAAAAAAATAATTTTCTTCCTCTATCTGTTCGTAGGGGCGGTTATGATTAGGGCAAATTCCATTGTTTTCTTTAGCGGTAGTTTCGGTTACAAACTCTTCGCAGCCAATACAATATAGCCCAATATACGAGTTTTTATAAATATATTCTGATAGATTATTCCAAACATTTTGAACCCGTTTTTCGTGATCGGTGTCGGTAGTTCTAATAAACTTATCGTTGGTGATTTTTAGTGTTTTTAATAAGTCTTTGAAATTTGCCACATGGCTATCTACAAGTTGTTGTGGCGTTAAATTTTGCTCGGTAGCCTTTTCGGCGATTTTACTACCATGTTCATCACTACCAGTGCTATAAATTACCTTAAACCCGTGTTGACGATGATACCTAGCCAGAACATCCGCTTGCAATAGTTCCATAGCATGACCAATATGCAAATCGGCATTAACATAAGGAATACTGGTAGTAACATAAAACTTGCTCATAATCTATATTGTAACAGTTAAGGATATATTATTCATCTGAAACGACTGTTGCTATATGCCACAACCCACAATAATTGCATTTATATACATATAGTCTACTACCGTATCTATGAGCTGCAGTTACCTTGGCGCCCTCGGCTTGCTTTTTAGATTCAAATGATAACTTATCTAGGCACGGTAAAGTATCAGCATCATTAGGCATAACGATTAGCCAAATCTAAATAAACTCCATTGGTCCAGCCAAAGCCAGTTTGGTCAGGATATACACCCTTTAATGGTTCTTTGTTTGGTGATACTACATTGTATTTTTCTATCAATTCACCCTTCCTAATAAACCATGCGGTATTGGTGTTGAGCCATTTTTTAGCGATTCTTTCAGCATCATCTGTATACCCGTATCGTTCAAGACCCTTGATAACAATCCACTGTAGCGGAGCCCAGCCGTTAGGATAAGCCCACTGGGTTTTAACAGATCCAAAAATCGACATATCAATTATTGGTCGAGAAGTAGTTGTAAGACCCCCCTTCTTTTCGAATTTGACAAGTTGCTTAACAAGCTGCCTTGCCCTTTCTTCACTGGCCATTCCAACCCACATAGGATAGAATCCTGCTAACGACCAAGTAAAGCCCCGTTTATTATCTACAAAATTATAATCAAAATAAAACTTACGGGTACGTCCCCACAATAACTCATCCACCCAAACAGCCCTTTGCTCGGCTAATCGATCCCATTCTTTAGATGTATTTGTATCACCTTTGCTTTTATACCACTCTGCAAAATCTTTTTCGTACCGATAAAGAAGCGAATTTAAATCTACTGGGTAGTAATCTAAGCATTTTCTATCAAACCGTGGTGTCATATCCCAACCGCTCTCGGCCTCGGCCAAATCATGTAGAGCATTGATATCATAAAACCTATTTAGTTGACCGACTCTTCGCCAATGCGGATGCTTTTCGCTCATCCAGACATTTCGGTATTCGTCTTCTGCAATCGCCATCATTTCATCAAACCAATTATCACTACAACCATGAGTTTCTTTAAATAACTTAATCATAGATGTCAACAACGGTGGCTGCGAACGACTCAGAAAATACAGTCTACTAGCGTTCGGAATCATATTAAATCGTTTATATAATGATGCTAAATTTTCTATCATGCCTTGGGATAAACTTTTATACTTAGCCTTGTTAAGTCCTAGTAAGATAAAATAAGTATCCCAATAATACTGTTCTTCAAAGTTAAAATCAGCTCCCGCCTGGACAGACGGTATAATATAATCATGAGGCAAACCAATTAGGGTGCCTTTATCATTTTTATTTGTGTGAATAAGTTGGCCCCATAGGTTATCAATATAATCTAGTGTTTCATTAATTGAACTCTTCTTGATATCTGGCGTTTTTTTCTGGAGTAAATTTTGCATACGAGTTATATTTTACCAAAATTATTGAGCGGCAGTTAGTGAAATATCAAATATTAATACAGAATTAGCCGGAATCTGCCCTTGCACCTTATCACCATAACCCAAGCTGGGCGGGATAATAACCCGCCTTGTTCCACCTACCTTCATACCATTTACCCCCAGTTCAAAACCGGGTATTAGTTGCCCCGCACCTAGCGTAAAAAGTAGGGGTTGTAGTTGACCATTATTAGCCGGGCGAGACTGATCAAAAACCTGACCATTGGTTAAATATCCGGTATATGTTACCGCTAATTGCTTGTCTTTTGCCGCTTCTGGGCCGTTACCTACGGCTATCTCTCCAAAAAAGATTTCGTTCTTATCTTTGTATTGTTCATACTGGCTAAAATCTTCTTTTTTAGAAGTCGGGCTATTGTTGGTTTGCGGCCTGTTACCCGACCCTAAATTAGTACTACTACTGGCAGAATCGGTAACACTTAGGGTGTTCGGATTGTTTTGTTCGGATGCTTTTGGCTCTAGGCTAATTGTATCGTTGGCACTTTTATTTTGATTAAGCTGGATTGTACCCCCGCTGGTGATAGCACTTTGATTATTGGTTTCGTTTTTGTCATATATTAACCACACAACCAAAGCAACAATAACTATAATTACCACCGCTAAAACAGATATAATTATCCACTTTTTATTTCTAAACATTATATATATTGTACGATAAATAGGCTTATTAATAAAACCAAACAAAAAATACCTCTAGACAAGCGAAAAGTCTCTTTTGGTGGAGCTGGAGAATAAAAGCTTACAATCAAAACTTATATAATAATCAAATCAACCTTTTACTTGCAAACGCTTTTCCAGAGCCAGATTTTAGATACTTCTCAAATGCTATTGCATGCTCTTTATCTTCGAATGCACAATACCAAATGACTTTCCATGGTTTATATTTGCTTGTGTGTTTACTTTTACCAGAGTTATGATCAGTAAGCCTATTATTTAAATCCTCTGTATAACCAATATATTTTTCGTTATTATTTAGACTTTTTAGTATATATACATAATACATATAGTAAATTATAGTCCTACTTCGCTAAAGCTACGAAGGACATACTTCGCATTTTATATATGCAAAAAGCTCCGTGTGACAACCCATGTCTTTTTGAAATGGCCTGCCATAC
>JALOQO010000012.1 GCA_025453305.1 Patescibacteria group bacterium
CGTAATTTTTATATTTTCCATAATTTGCTATTCCTATACCCGTATCTTGAAACTTTGTATTTAAAAGGTTGTCTCTGTGTGAAATGCTATTAAGCCAACCGTCTACAACCTTATCTACACTTTCGTTTGTAATAGCTAAATTTTCGCCAGCTAACTCGTAACTATAATCAACTTTTTTAAAATAATCCCAAGGCTCTTTGCCATCTGGGGATTTGTGTGCAAAATATCTTTTTTGTACTATATCTTCGGCTTTCTGTTGGGCTGCATTCATTAGCTGAATGTTATTATTAAGTGGCTCTGCACCAAATCTTTTACGGGCTTGATTACTAGCATCAAAAACTTCTATAGAATTTAGCGCTTTTATTGGCATTATATTAACCGGGTTTATAACTGTAACCCAAAATATCATAAGCAAAGTACCAATAACAAAAATTGTATGACCAAAGTTGTGATGTGAGTGGTGATTATTCATTTTTGTTTATAAATGTTAAGTGGTAGATTGCGATTGCTGCAGCGTTTGATACATTTAAAGATTCTTTATTTCCAAGCTGTGGTATCTCAATTATGGCATCTGCTGAATTTTTAGTCCAGTCGTCTATGCCCTCAGTCTCGTTACCAAGGATTAATAAAATATTATCATTTTGTCTAAAATCATTTAATTTTACGCTGTTTTTGTCTTGCTCTAAGCCTACTACAAAAATGTAGCCGTCTTTTTTAGCCTGATTAACAGCGTTTTTCAGACTTTCAAAGTGATAACAATTTATCATTGCTTCTGCACCAAGTGCGGTTTTATGAATTTGCTTTGTTAATTTACTTGCTATATGGGGTAGCCTTATATCGTTTTGTAGCAAAGGATAGGGTGTGTAACCACTAAAATATAGGTCTTTAACGCCTAAACACTCGGCCGTTCTTAGAATACTACCAACATTATGAGTACTTCTGATATCGTGTAGTAACAAAGCGATTTTATGTTTACTCATATATACACTTTAACAGAGTTATATTAATTAGGTGCAACTGTTAATATGTTATTAAATAAAGTATACTAAATTATATTGCTTACGGTAAATTATATATGATTGATGATGCTCGAATACTAGACGAACAAGCCACCCAAAGAAGAGCTCGAATTGTGGGCTTGAATTATTTTGACACATCAAAGCAGGAGCTATCTCTTTATAAAGATCTAATTTCGCTTGAGGATATTAAAAATATTAAAATCGTTCCGCTTTATGCAAGTGCTCATTTAATTAGATTCGGCATCACAAACAATACTTCGCAACTAACAGTTCAGCAATTCAGGCAACGGTTTCAGGATCAAACGGTAGAATTTTATTTAATTTCAGACAGTGGCTTTAGGGAACTTGTAAAAAGATATGATCCTCCAAAACAAATTATATACCAAGATATTGATATTAATACTCAAGCCGAAAATCAGATAAGCACAATATCCAGTACCCTAGAAGAAGTAAAATCAGATGACACCTTGGCTTATTTGGTTAAGCAGGCGTTTCAGCTAAAAGCATCTGATATTCATTTGGAGACCGATAGGAAAGAGGTAAGGATTAGATTTAGAGTAGATGGAGTTTTGCATCCGATAGCTGTTTTGTCAACAGAGAAGTATAAGCACTTAACTGCTAGTCTTGCAGTAGCTGCCAATTTATCTACCGAATCTAGAGAATCTCAAACGGGACATATTAATAAAAAATATATTCTAGCAGATGGCAGTGAGGTAGAGGTAAACCTAAGGGTCGAGACTGTGCCGGCGATTCATGGAATGGATGCTGTTTTAAGACTTTTTAATCTAAGACCTGAACTTATGAAGCTAGACAAACTGGGTCTAAGAACTCAAGAGCGCGAAGTGATTAATGATATTATTAATCACCCTAAGGGGCTATTATTGATAGTTGGGCCTACAGGATCGGGTAAAACAACCACACTTTACAGTATTATAAATGAACTAAACAGTGATAGCCGTAAAATTATAACCCTTGAAGACCCGGTTGAATATAATATTAAAGGTGTTACTCAAATACCAGTAGATAGTAGGTTAGATAGTACAGCATTTGCTAGGTCTTTTAGGGCTGTTCTTAGGCTAGACCCAGATGTCGTGATGGTTGGTGAAATCCGCGACAACGATACAGCAAAAACCGCCCTACAGTCTGCCCTGACAGGTCATCTAGTGGTGTCTACTTATCACGCTGGATCAGCTTCGGCGGCCTTAACTAGGCTTCTGGGCGCTATTGAAGAAAATCCGCTATTTACATCGGCTATTAGACTGGTTCAGGCCCAAAGGTTATTAAGAAGGCTAGATGATACAACTAAACAACCATACACTCCCGATACTAAAGAACTGGATTGGTTAAGACGGGTTCTTGATACAATGCCAGAAAGTGTTCAAAAACCATCACTAGAAAATCTAAAATTATTTAAACCGTTACCTACCCCATTGAATCCGTTTGGTTTTAAGGGTTTATTTGCGGTCAGGGAACTATTAACAATGACACCAGATATAGAAGCAGAGCTTCGCAGGCCTATTAGGGATATTAATACGCGCAGTATAGAGTCTGTAGCCATTGCCGGCGGTATGACAACACTGTTACATGAAGGCGTTCTTAAGGTAATTGCTGGCGAAACCAGTCTAGAAGAGGTCTTAAGAACTCTATTTTGAACTAAAAACCGAGGCTACCGACTGCATTACCTTTTCGTCAAAGGGGTTGGGAATAATTTGATCTTGGCTAGGTTGTCTAACAACATATGCTAGAGCTTCGGCGGCTTCTATTTTGTGATTTTCGGTTATAATTTTTACTTTATTATCCAGAGCCCCCCTAAATATACCCGGAAAGGCAAGTACATTGTTAACTTGGTTTGGAAAATCACTTCTACCGGTGGCTATTACAGCAGCACCTGCCCGTTTGGCTAAATCGGGCATTATTTCTGGTTCTGGGTTGGCTAAGGCAAATATAATCGGATTTTTAGACATAGATTTAATAAGTTCTTCATTTAATAAACCACCCCTCGACACTCCAATGAAAATATCTGCATCTTTAAGCGCTTCTTCAAGACTGGTCGATCCGTCGTTATTACTGTAACTAGCAAGCAGTTGTTTTTCTTTGTTTAAATCCGGCCTGTCTTTATTAATAACTCCCTTGCTATCCACTGCAATTAAAACCGGATTAGCATATTGCTTGATTAATTTAGCGACTGCTACACCTGCTGCACCAGCTCCGATAAGGACAATTTTACAATCCGATAATCTACGGCCAGTTACTCTGGCGGCGTTTATTAGTCCGGCTAAAACGACAATAGCGGTACCGTGTTGATCATCGTGCATTATCGGAATAGATAATCTTTTTTTAAGTTCATCTTCTATATAAAAACAATTCGGCGCGGCGATATCTTCTAGATTAATACCACCAAAACTAGGAGCTATTGCGCTTACGATATCAATAATTCTATCAGGATCTTGGGTATCAAGGACTATCGGAAAACCATCAATATCGGCAAAGTGTTTAAACAGTATTGCTTTACCCTCCATTACCGGTAACGCTCCTCTCGGGCCAATATTGCCCAATCCTAAAACAGCCGAACCGTCTGATACTATAGCGACAGAATTGTGAGTATTGGTATAAAGAGCAGTCTCATCTGGATGGTCTGTTAACCTACGGGAAACGGCGGCTACCCCGGGGCTATAGTATACACTTAAATCGTAAATAGAGTTGAGCGGAACCCTAGAAACCATTCCGATTTTGCCCCTGGAATTTAAATGTGCAGTCAGCGATTCATCATATATATTCATCACTTAAGTATATAGTTTTTGAGATATAAGTTTAAGGCTTTTAATTTATACTTTAATGTGCTATAATTTTCTAGAATTAATAAAATCTTAAGGATATTTCAGGGAAACGAATGCAAAGTTTGATTAGTACTATTGAGCAAAAATACAAAAAACATCATTTGGTAGATGTTAAGTCTGGTGACATGGTTAGGGTTCACCAAAAAATCAAAGAAGGCAACAAAGAAAGAATTCAGGTTTTTGAAGGCTTGGTTATTAGAACAGATAGAAAAAACAGCCTTACTAGCAGTATCACAGTTCGCCGGATAGCCAGCGGTATTGGTGTAGAAAAAAGTTTTATTATGCATAGCCCCAATATTGTAAAAATAGAAGTTACCAAAAGAAGCAAGGTTCGTCGTAATAATTTGTCTTATATGAGGCAGAGAACCGGCAAATCAGCCAGATTAACTGGGTTAGATTTTGACAAAAAATCGGTAAACACAGTACCCGAACCAGTAGTAGTTGATCAAAAAAGCGAACCACAGCCAGTTGCTTCTGAATCTGAAAAATCAGAATAATTGCAATATTATTAAATGGAAAAATTCAAAAATCTGCCTGTTATTGGTATAGACGAAGTAGGCAGGGGTTCGTGGGCCGGTCCTTTAGTGGTTGGTGCGGTTTATTTAACTAAACCAATTGATGGTTTGGCAGATTCAAAATTATTATCAATAAACAAACGAATAAGTATATATAACCAACTTAAAAAAACAGTAGCTTTTGGCTTGGGCTGGGTGTCGGCCAGCGAAATCGATGATATTGGGCTATCTTTGTCTTTAAAATTAGCTACCGCCAAAGCGCTAGAGGATTTAAATATTGATTTAACCGCACCGATAATCATAGATGGTTTGGTTAATTTTTTGCCCGAAATAAACGATGTTACGCTTTTACCAAAAGCCGATCAAAAAATTCCAGCGGTAAGCGCAGCCAGTATCATTGCCAAGGTTGCTCGAGATTATAGAATGCAAGAACTTTCAGTTGAATTTCCGCAGTACGGTTTCGATAAAAATGTTGGCTATGGAACTGCAATGCATAAGCTTGCAATAAATAAATATGGCTTTTGTGGGTTACATAGAAGAACATTTAAAATACCCTAGGCTTTAATTTGGTATTATATAAAAATGTCTACTACTAGCAGCGGTCGTAATGCTGAACAATTTGTAGCCGACTATTTATATAATAATAAGCATCAGATTGTTAGCACAAATTGGCGCACGAGATACTGTGAGATTGATATTGTGAGTACTTTTGGGGGAACTGTGTACTTTACGGAGGTTCGTTATCGTAAAGTTAATAGCTGGGGTAGTGGGCTTGAAACCATAACTCCTAAAAAACTTAATCAAATGAATTTTGCAGCTAATTTTTGGATTAATAATAATCATTGGGAGGGGCCCGCAATTATTCAGGTTGCGAGTGTTTGCGGAAACCCATATGAACTCGAATCTATTACAGAGATAATATAAAATCTGTCACCTTTCTTTGATCGGCCTTGCGCCACTCGATTTTGTTTTCGATATCCTTAATACCTAGGTCAATATTTCTTCTTAAAGCTGGTTCTTTTGCTAACTTATCAAACAAAGACTTGTATCTTTGTAAACCTTTCGGGGTAGAAAATGCCATAGCTGCGTATCTAGGGTAAGTATCATATGACTTATCCGATGCAAAGTTGCGGCTAATCCAGCCCCAATTTTCTACTAGCCATTTCCATGTCTGGTCACGACTAAATCGGTTTTTTAGCATATATACAACGAATCGTTCTAGGTCTTGATGTCTTATATAGGTGTGGTCTTTAAATTTGATTATCAATTTGTTTATTTCAGAGTCTGTAATTGTGTTACAAAGTGCAGCTGCAACATCATGGTTAAGATCTGGTTGGGTTATTGAGGGGTATTGTTTATATAGGTTCATAAACACATTTTTTGCCCTAGATTTTGTTAATCCGGCCAAAACAGAGCTTCGAATATCGGCGGGTAGATTGGCCATATCAGTATTTTGATTATATATTTCTTGTGCTTTTTCTAGTGCGCTCGGGTTTTCGCTATAAATAGCTAGATTTATAATCGTGCTCCTTAGCTTTTTGTCGTTAGCCGTATCGTCATCTAAATTACGCCAACCTAATTTTATATAGTTTGGCTGTATCAAATCCCAAATATAATGTTTTAATTTTTGTTCGGCAACCTCGTCGCCTTCGATAATCATTCGTGTATCGGCAATTACAAGTTGAATAACACTCCAAACAGACTCTTCTTTGTCGTGTTGATAGTAAGACAGCGCCCTTAGAGCATCGCTAAGTGATGCTTGGTGGCATTTAGCGAGTAAAACTAGGTCGTGGAGTATAAATAAGCGACTATGAGGGCTTAGTGAGCCTGCTTTGACCGACTTGTATAGCTGGTTTAAATCTTTAGGGTCTTCGTATTTGGTTACATAGTGCCCACCAACGGTATTAAGTCTTAGGGCTGAAGGTTCGTTTAATTTTAGTTTTGGTGTGTCAAATATAATTCTAGATAGCCGTTTATTGGGCCAAAGTGGGATTGGCCATTTAGGGTGATTATCGGTGCGTACAGTTAGCAGTTGTTGCTGATGCAAGGTAATATCGTCCCGATCATCTCTATGCACGGTAACAAAAGGATATCCAGGGGTAACAATCCAAGGATCCATTATTGATGCTACATCTTTACCGCTTGCATCGCTTAATGCTTTCCATAAATCTGCACCGACCGTGTTTTTATAAGCATGTTCTTTAAAATAACTATTTAATCCTTTTCTAAATGATTTGTCGCCTACTAGATGATATGCCATATGCAACAATCTGGCGCCTTTGGCATATACAATAGATGGGTCAAATAAAGTGCTGATTTCATCGGGGTGTTTAACAGCAGTCATTACCGGCTGAACACCGGGTAATATATCGCGTCTGAAAGCGCTCAGGGCCTGATCGGCTGCAAACGATGTCATTACATTCCAATCTGGGTATAGGGCATCAATTGCTAAATACTCCATAAAAGTAGCAAAACTTTCATTTAGCCATAAATCGTCCCACCATTTCATAGTGACTAGGTTGCCAAACCATTGGTGCGATATTTCATGAGCGATTACAGTTGCTAAATATTCTTTGCTTGCAGTAGAGATTGTTGCCGGATCGGCAAGTAGGGCTACTTCTCTATATGTTATTAAGCCCCAGTTCTCCATAGCGCCGGCGCTGAAATCGGGTAGCGCGACATGGTCACATTTGGGTAGAGGATAATCTAAACCAAAGTAATCATTAAAGAATTCGGTGGTTTTTACGGCAACCTCCAAGGCGAAAACCAAAGATTCTATATCGTGGTCTTGGCTAGACCAAACACTAATTTCGGTTCCATTGGCGGTGTTTGTACTTACCCGCTGTAGCTTTCCCACCACAAAGGCAACCAAATAAGTACTCATAATTGGTGTGGTTTGAAAAACAGTTTTTTTACGACCACCGGGCAAGCTTTCTTGGCTAGAGATTGGCATATTACCCAGAACATCTAAATCATTAGTTTCTAGATTGACATCAAAAGTTGCTTTAGCCTCTGGCTCATCTACGCACGGGAAAGCTTCTCTGGCATGATGGCTTTCAAACTGGGTGCCATAAATTACATCGCCGGCCTTGGTGGTTGCTGGGTAGATACCGTGCATTGCTTTAGTTATTTTTCCATGCCATGCTATTTCGATTTCAATTTCTTGATCTAGGGGGGCGTCAGATGTTATACAAAGTTCGTCATTATCTAAACTGGTTTTTGCAATATGGCCATTGATGGTGGCGGCTGTAACCGTAAGATTAGAGCAATGTAGTTTCACTTCTGTTTGTTCTTTTTTGGTTAGTGAGCCTAAAATTGTTACTCTACCGCTAAAGGTTGAGCTAGATTCATCTAATGTAATAAATAGATTATAGTGCTTAGGTATAAACGCCTCGAACAGACGAGCAACTGCAGACATAAACTCTCTTTCTGTTAAATATTTGTAAATAATGCTCTTATTATGTTATCATAAATTTGTACTGATCCGACCAATTGGTCGGGTTTTTTTACGCAAGTTAGATTATTAATAACATATTGATATATTACACAGAAAGGATTAAATCAATGGATATTGAAACAAAACAGTTAGTTATGGCGGTTGGCGCTATAGCAGAGGAAAAGAATTTACCAGAAGAAGTTGTGCAAGATGCAGTCGAGCAAGCGCTAGCGGCTGCCTGGAGACGAGATTATGGTGATCGGGACCAAGAGGTAAGAGCCCGAATCAATGTTAGCACTGGAGAAGTTAAGGTTTATATAAGTAAAGAGGTGGTAGAGCAAGTAGAAAACCAGCATTTACAGATTAGTTTAAAAGATGCAAAAGTAATAAATAAAGATGCATCGATTGGTGAGATAATAGAAATTGAACGAACGGTAGAAGGTTTTGGTCGCGTTGCTGCCCAAACAGCCAAACAGGTAATTCTACAGAGGTTAAGAGAGGCAGAACGAGAAGTTGTTATGGCCGAGTTTGAAGATAAAATTAATACAGTGCTAAACGCTGTAGTTACCCGAATAGAGGGCCGGATGGTAAGGTTAGAGATTAATAGAGCGCAGGGTATTTTACCGCCGAGCGAGCAAATACAGGGCGAAAGATATCATCCCGGGCAAAGGCTCAAGGTATATCTTAAGGATGTTGAAAAAGGTTTTAAAGGTGCACAACTGGTTGTAAGCAGAGGATGTCCAGAATTTATCGAACACTTGTTCAGGAATGAAGTACCGGAAATGGAGGGAGGAGCTGTAGAAATCAAAGGTATCGCCAGAGAAGCCGGTGTTAGAACCAAGCTAGCCGTGGCTAGTACGCTTAATGGGGTGGATCCTGTTGGTACTTTTGTTGGTGGTCATGGTACTAGAGTACAGGCGGTTATGAGCGAAATAGGTGAACAAGAGAAAATAGACATTATTGTGTGGTCTGATAATCTAAAAGATTATATCATTAACTCGCTTAGCCCAACAAAAGTAGAATCAGTTACCATTACCGAATCAGCTAAAAAGGCTAAAGTAACAGTTCCAGAAGATCAACTGTCTATAGCTATTGGTCGTGGTGGCCAGAATGTTCGTTTAGCCAGCCGATTAACCGGTTATGATATTGATGTTGTTGGTGAACAGCCCAAAGAAGAAGTAGCTCAAAAAAATGATACAGTAGTGGGTGCTGCCAAAGCCCCTAAGCTAAAGAAAAAGACCGATCTAGAAAGTAGTTTACTAGAAGCAATAAACGAGCACGGCGAATAAACCTGTCCATAATAACTAGCATTTAGCACTCTTTACTAGCGAGTGCTAATTTGCTACAATAGTAGCAGATAGATAATAAATTTCTAACCACGGTTTAAGTAAATATTATCTACGAAAGGCTATAGTATAGAACAATGAACGATCCAGCGGATATGCAAGACTTTTTAAACCATTTAACCGATAACGCTCTATTGAGCCTTAAGTCGGCTGATGTTTTTGCCAGAAAACAGGGTTCGGCCTATGTAGGCACCGAGCATATTCTGCTTGGGGTTTTGTCACAGACCGGCTCGGTAGCAACCAAGATATTAAACAGTTCTGGTGTGTCATACGAAAGAACGCAGTTAGCACTGAACTTAACTCCTAAAAATTTAGTTATCAATATAGGTGCTAAAGGCTTAAGTGAGACAGCTAAGTTAGCCCTGAAGGTGAGTTGGGATTTTGCCCAAGATTACGGCCAAGATATGTGTGGAACCGAGCATATTATTTATAGTATGTTACAGCAGAAAAATGCTAGAGCCACAGTTTTATTAAGAGATATGAATATTGATGTTGATAGATTATTGATGTCATTCGAAGAATTTTTAAACCGCCAACAATATTCTAATGAATCAGAACAAAAGAGAACCGCCACAAGGTCGCGGAAACGGCAAGGAAAGTCCGCATTAGATGTGTTTGGTACCGATCTTACCGCTCAAGCTGCCGATGGTGGCCTTGACCCAGTAGTAGGCAGAGATGCAGTTATTAAAAGACTGATAACAATTTTAAATAGACGAACCAAAAATAACCCCGTATTAATCGGTGAGCCAGGAGTTGGCAAAACTGCCGTTGTAGAAGGATTAGCACAAAGGATAGTAAGCGAGGAAGTGCCAGACAGTTTGTTAGACAAGCGGATAATCATGCTAGATTTAGCAGCTATGATCGCTGGCACAAAATACAGGGGTGAATTTGAAGAGCGATTAAAAAAGGTAATGCAAGAAATTAGTACCGATAATAATATAATTGTGTTTATAGACGAGTTGCATTTGCTGGTAGGGGCAGGAGCCGCCGAGGGTGCAATTGATGCCGGAAATATATTAAAACCTGCTCTAGCAAGAGGTAAAATACAGGTTATCGGCGCTACCACAACTAACGAATATAATAAACATATAGAAAAAGACGCCGCTTTAGAGAGAAGGTTTCAGCCGATAGTTGTTCCACCTACTACCAATATTGAAACTGTAGCGATTTTGAAGGGATTAAAATCTCACTATGAACAATATCACGGTGTGTTTATCAAAGACGAGGTTTTAGAGGACACAGTCTATTTTGCCGATAGATACATAAATGATAGGTTTATGCCCGATAAAGCAATTGATCTGCTAGACGAAGCATCTGCGCTACTTAGAGTTGATAAAGGCAAAACTCCCAAAGAGTATCGCCAGCTTCTAAAAGAGATTAAATTATTAAGTATTCGTCGCGATGATGCGGTAGACCAAGAAGATTACGAACGAGCCGCTAAATATAAGCAAAGAATAAGTGTTGCGCAAGCTAAGCTAGATGATCTGCAAAACAAAGCATTAAAGGGCAAAAGACTAGTATTAAACAGCGATGATATCGCAAGAGTTGTTAGCCAATCTACTGATATTCCATTAACAAAACTGGTCCGGCAAGAGGCTAAAAGCCTGCTTAACCTAGAAGATCATTTAAACAAGTTTGTAATAGGTCAACACGAAGCCACTAAGGCTATTGCTCGAGCTATAAGGCGAAATCGTAGTGGTGTTGGCAGTGATAAGCGGCCAATTGGTGCTTTTATGTGTATGGGGCCTACAGGCGTTGGTAAAACAGA
>JALOQO010000013.1 GCA_025453305.1 Patescibacteria group bacterium
AACTACTACTTTTATGAAGATACCTGTTGAAGTTGGTTGTCGTTATGGATCGTGGTCTGATTGGAGATTAGTACATAAAGTAAAAATCAACGGTAAATTAGCCAAGAAAATAACAACCCCGATTAAACCCTTAAGATGTGACTTTTAGTTTTAGGTATCAATAATTAATCCGATACGATATCTATAATTTAAGTTTATTTATGTATTTACTATAGTGTTACAATAGGCTTATGAGCATGAGCGATTCGGAGTTTAGAAAACATTATTTTTTAAACGATGTAGCTTTATTGGCACCTTGTCGCGAAAAACGCAAAGCCGATGCTGCTAGACAATTAGGACCCAAGCCTAGTTGCCCTTTTTGCAATAATCAAGAACCAGCTACACTATCAACAAATGACGAAAATGGCTGGGTTGTTAAATCCGTTTTAAATAAAAATCCAATACTAACCAGGCCCTCAAAAAGCGCCCATGGCGATCATGAAGTCATAATAGAAACTCCAAAACATATTACAAAATATTCTGATCTGGGCGAACATCAAATTAGGCTACTGTTAGAATTCTACTCTAAAAAGATAGCCCAATTAAGGCAATCTAAAGACACAGAAACGGTTATATTATATAAAAATTCAGGCACTTCTGCGGCGGCTACCATTAATCACATTCATAGCCAAGTTGCCACCCTACCGTTCACTCCGGGTGTCTTAAAACAATCAATTAGTTCATTTGCAGAATATCACAAAAAATTTAACAAATGCCAAATGTGTGACATTATAAAATCAGAAATTTCAGAAAATGTTAGACTAGTTTTTGACAGCCATACCGCTGTGGCTTTTACCCCTTTTGCTTCTTTTTACCCATATGAACTATGGGTTATGCCAAAAGATCATTTAAGCAGTTTTGCGTTTATCGGTAACCAGGTATTCAGAGATTTTGCCAAAATATTAAAAATAGCTACTAAACTACTTGATGATAAACAATATGATTACAACTTTACCATTACCGATACGAGATCTACCCACAATCATACCTACTTAAGAATTACTCCTAGAAACAAATCTCCATACATAGCTGGTGGTTTTGAGATAGCCACCAATATTAATGTAGGGGTTATTTCGCCCGAGAAAGCGGCGGAAGCTTACCAAGAACTCGTGCATTAGCCCTTGACTGCTCAACACTGTGCCATTCTAAAATAATATCATTGAGTAACCTTATAGTTCCGTCGTGATCGGGTATGTCATTTTGATCAAAATAATGATTTAAATGGAGCGGACTAGCCTTTGCCGACAGTACAATTAAATCATCAGCCATCAAATGCATTTTGTCTATCGCATCTACAGAAGCAACCGGAGCTGCCATAACCAGTTTCTTTAGACGAGCAGGTTTAAGAAAATCATATGCCATATCAAAAGCGGTACCATTTAAAGCGCCGTCCGTTACGGCTATAACTACCCGATTTTTAAAGTAGTCCAAAGATATTTCTCCGCCTTGCCCAATGGCTATATGCATATCATGAATAGCGTTCATTTTAGCTTGTTCGATATAGTGGTAATATTCTTGTTCTAATTCTTCTAGTTCACCGGTAGAAAAAGCGTTATTATGCACAAAACCACCGGTTTCGTTCAGGATACCAACTATAGTTCTACCATCTGGTAAAAATATATCCCGGGTTAAGAGCATTGAAATTAAGCTATGTAGATGTCTTGCCATTTCTGCGCCAACAACTACACCACCCTCACTTAAAGCTAGAATAATGGTGTCTTCGTATCTGTATTTTAAGGCATATTGGGCTAAAATTGCCCCAGCCTGTGATCGGTTGGTAAAATAATTATAGTATTGCACCTATAATACTAGGTTATAACAACTTATGCTTATTTCAAATAACATTACTTTAGAATGTGGAAAAACATTATAGTTTAGCTTGTATTATAAATCTATGATGCATATAATATTAAGCATAAACAACTAATATTAGGTAAAAACACATATATGAGGGTATTAATGCTAGGGTGGGAACTGCCTCCACATAACAGTGGTGGTTTAGGTACCGCCTGTTTTCATATGTGCAAGGCGCTAGCTAATAACGGCGTTGATATTGAGTTTGTAGTACCCTATACCGCCGACCACAGCGATATAAATTTTATGAAAGTTACGCCTGCGATACCCAAAAGTGTTGCCGAAATCCAAAAATCTGCACAAGCCTACGATAGCTACAAATACACCTATGTTAGTGGTGAGGTAGAAGATGTTTCCATGATGGATCAAACCAACCGCTACATTAAAGCAGTTGAAACATTTGCTATTTTAGGTGAATTCGATATTATTCATGCTCATGACTGGTTAACCTTTAGGGCAGCTATTAGGGCCAAAGAAATTAGCGGAAAACCACTAATTTGCCATGTACACGCAACCGAATTCGATAGATCAGGAGGCAAATCAGGCAATCCTTTGGTGCATGAAATAGAATATATGGGGTTATTAATAGCTGATAAGATTGCAGCTGTTAGCCAACTTACTAAAGATATTATTGTTAAAGAATATGGTATTCCTTCTGATAAAATAGAAGTAATGCATAACGGTATTGATATTCAACTTTACGAATCTCTAGACCCAAACAATGCTTATGTCTATTTAGCCGAAATGAAGAAACAGGGTTATAGGGTGGTATCTAATATTGGTAGGCTAACCATACAAAAGGGATTGTATAATCTACTACTAGCCGCAAAAGAAGTTGTCTACCGCGCACCCAAAACAATCTTTTTAATAGTCGGTAGCGGAGAACAATATATTGAACTACTACAGCTATCGGCCGATTTAGGTATATCAAAAAATGTAATCTTTACCGATTTTCAAAGAGGGAAGCGATTAAGAGATGCCTTTGCGATAGCCGACCTATTTGTGATGCCCAGTGTGTCGGAACCGTTCGGTATAACACCACTAGAATCTATCGGTTACGGAACGCCAGTGCTTATTAGCAAACAATCAGGTGTTGCAGAGGTTCTACGAAATGCCCTAAAAGTTGATTTTTGGGATGTTCAAGAAATGGCCAATAAAATACATGCCGTTGTAAGCCACGATGGTATGAGAGATGAGTTACACAAACAAAGCTATGATGAATATCTAAGACTATCTTGGGATAATACCGCCCATAAACTAGTCAACACCTATAATCACCATAGCGCTCTTGTAGGAGTAACCTCATGAGTAAACAAGCAATCTGCCTATATCTACATGTTCACCAGCCTTACAGAATAAGGCACTATACAATATTCGATGCTGGTATAAACCATAACTATTTTAATGATTCAACACCTAGTGTTGATACAAATAACGAATTTATTATTCATAAAGTTGCCGAAAAAAGCTATCGCCCCATGAACAGGGCTCTGCTGGAAATGCTAGAAAAAAATCCTGATTTTAAATTTAGCATTTCCATTACCGGTACGATTATAGAACAATTACAAGCATGGGCGCCTGATGTAATTGATTCTTTCCAAAAGCTGGTAAAAACAGGTCGGGTCGAAATAGTAGCTGAAACTTATTATCATAGCCTGGCATTTTTCTATTCTAAAAAGGAGTTCCAGGCTCAAGTAGACGAACACAGAAGAGTAGTTGAAGATTTATTTGGTACCACTCCTACAGCTTTTAGAAACACCGAGTTAAGCTACAATAACGATATCGCATACTGGGCAGACAAAGCCGGGTATAAAGCAATTATTACTGAAGGCTGGGATCCAATACTAGGCTGGAGGAGCCCAAATTTCGTATACAAACCAAGCTATACCGATAGTATCAAACTATTAATGAAAAACTACAAACTAAGCGACGACATAGCCTTTAGGTTTGGTAACAAGCAGTGGGAGGAATACCCATTAACTGCGGATAAGTTCGTAAACTGGATGGGTGCGGCCATGGATAATGCCCAAGTCTTTAACCTGTTTATGGACTATGAAACTTTCGGTGAGCATCAGTGGCAAGATACTGGTATTTTTGAATTTATTAAAGCCCTTCCCCAAGCCTGGCAAAATAGTAATAAAGACCGTACATTTATGACAATTTCAGAGGCTGCAGATAATTTTGAGTCGTCTGATTTTGTTGATAGCCCCCAAACCATAACCTGGGCAGATAATGAAAGAGATTTAACAGCATGGCTTGGTAATACTATGCAACACGAGGCAATTACAGCCTTATACCAACTGGAGGATAAAATTTTACAGAGTGGCGACAATAATCTAATTAACGATTGGCGCAAACTACAAACCAGTGATCATTTTTACTATATGTGTACAAAATATTTTAACGATGGTGATGTACATGCCTATTTTAGCCCTTATGATTCACCGTACGAGGCTTTCACCAATTTTATTAATTCTTGGCACGATCTTAAATTTAGGTTAGCAAATCTCGGAATATCTATATAATGGCCAGACCAGTCATATTAAGTAATGGGCAGATGATGGTTGGTCTTAATGAACAAGGGCTGGTTCATGATTTTTATTACCCATATGTAGGATTAGATAACCTAACTACTTCTCGTAGCGTTCACCATAAAATAGGTATATGGGTTAATGGCGATTTTAGCTGGTTAGATGACCCGAGTTGGCAATGCGAAGTTTTACTAGAAGATCGTGCACTAATTGGTAATGTGACTTACAGCAATAGTCAACTTGGTCTTAAAATTACAACCAACGATTGTGTGGACTCTGAATATAATGCACTAGTTAGAAACATAAAAATAGAAAATATTTCTAGCAACACTTTAGATATCAGATTTTTTATGCACCAAGTGTTCGAAATATCTAGGTCTGGTCGTGGTGACACGGCATTTTACGAACCTAAAGGAAACTATATATTAGATTACAAAGGTAGATGCGTGCTGCTAATTTATGGTCACTCCGACCAGGGTAATTTTGATCAATATGCAATAGGAAACTATGCGATAGAGGGTAAGGACGGCACTTATATTGATGCAATAGACGGTGAACTTTCTAATAACCCCATAGAACATGGTGGTGTAGACTCGGTAATCAGATTGCCGCTTAAATTAGGTCCAAATCAGACAGCGAATGTTAACTACTGGATAATCGCAAGTAACTCCCAGTACGAATCAGAGATAATACATAAAGATATTTTAAACCAATCTGCAACCAAAAGATTAGAAGTAACCAGGAGGTATTGGAATAATTGGCTTGCAAAGGCAGATGATAATTTAACAAGAATTCCAGAAGAATACAGATCTGAAACTATAAAATCTTTATTAATAATTAAATCCCATATAGATGTTCGGGGCGGAATTTTGGCAAGTGGAGACAGTAGTATATTTAACTATGGGCGAGATTACTACTGCTATGTATGGCCGCGAGACGGCGCATATGCTATTTGGCCACTAATAAGACTGGGCTTTAAAACCGAAGCAAAAAAGTTTTTTGAATTTTGCAGAGACACTTTGCACCGTGATGGATATTTAATGCACAAATATCAACCCGATAGAGCTATTGGTAGTACATGGCACCCACTGGTACACAACAACAAGTCCGAACTAGCAATCCAAGAGGATGAAACTGCAATTCTACTTATAATGCTTGGTGAATATTATGATTACACCGGAGATGCGGAGTTTATCGAAACTCTGTTTACAACCCTTATAGAGCCTGCTGCTAATTTTATGTCTAGATATGTTGACTATGACACAAACTTGCCACACGCCAGTTACGATTTATGGGAAGAGTCTTTTCTAACCACAACCTACACTACAGCCACCGTAATTAAGGGCCTTAGAAGATCATCCGAGTTCGCAAACAAATTCAACTATCCAGACAACGCCATTAAATGGTCTAATACAGCAGATAAAATAGAAGAATCTTTACAGTTATTATACGATTTAGAAAATAAAAGCTATCGCAAAGGTTTGTTATTAATGTCCGATGGAAACTTGCAATTTAATAACACTATAGATTCGTCTAGCTTTTATGGAATGTGGATGTATACAAATATCAAGCTTAATGACCCTAAGTTAATCGATTCTTTATCGGCAATCGAAAACTCGCTTATAAACGAAAAGGTTGGTGGTTCTATTAGGTACCAAGGCGACTGGTATATGCGTAGCAACGAAGCAACACCGCCCAACCCATGGTTTGTATGCAGTCTTTGGCTGGCTCAATATTATATCAGAACCCATAGAGAATCCGATGCAGAACGAATTCTGAAATGGACTATTGAACACAGTCTCCCTGGTGGTGTTTTAAGCGAACAAATAAATCCGCTAAACGGATCTTCGGTTGGTGTTGCTCCCCTTATATGGAGCCATGCCGAACTAGTTAATACAATTTTAGATTTTACAAAAACAAAATAAATCTATTTTTTACGAGGTTTTACAACATTACGACCTAAACTTTTAGATGTCTCTACATATAAAGTATGTCGTCTTAGCCTAGGGTTGTATTTACGAAGCTTAAGCTTTTCGCCCGCATTATTCCGGGTTGTATAATAGTGCCTATCGCCGGTTTCTTCGCAGACCAGCCCAACGGTTTTTCGTTTAATGGATTTTTTTGCCATAATTTAATTTGCCTCTATAATTTCAACTATAAATTATACCTTAAAAAACCCTACTAAGTCAATAAAATAAAACTAAACTACTAATCTTTCGCTTTAGATGGAATGATAAATAAGCAAATAATATAAGCAAAAATCAACGCTCCAGCCGATAAGATAGTTAGAATAATAGTTATAACCCTAACAACTACAGGATCAATATCAAGATATTCGCCTATGCCGCCACAAATCCCAAAAAGTACTTTATTATCATTTGATCTATATAATTTTTTCATAAGCAATGGAGCCACGATCGGGATTCGAACCCGAGACCTCATCCTTACCATGGATGCGCTCTACCAACTGAGCTATCGCGGCAAAAAACTAAGTTTATGGTGCAGGGTGTAGGATTCGAACCTACGAAGGCATAAGCCAACAGATTTACAGTCTGTCGTGTTTGACCGCTTCACTAACCCTGCCCGGTAGTAGACTTTTGTTTGCAGTAGCCCTGTAATGAGCTAATGACGGTCTTTTACTAAATAAAAGACGAACAAAAGCTCACTACGGGGCCTGCCCGATAGCCTATGGCAAACACCATAGGCTACTTTTTGTTAAAACACTTCCCTGACTACCCTCACAAGTAGTCATTAGGCACTCTCGCAGTGGGCCTAAATGGAGCCGACAGAGGGATTCGAACCCACGACCCGCTGTTTACAAAACAGCCGCTCTGGCCACTGAGCTATGTCGGCAAAATATAAATAGCCATACTAAATAGTACCAGATAGATAACCTAAAAATCAACTTTATACTACTACTCGCTTGGGCCTGTTAACCTTTTTAGGGCGACCAACGGTGCTGTGAGTTTTGTTTATACTTTTTTGTATTTTATAGGCAGATTCACTGTCACCGTTTAGTTCATAAGCTTTTTGTAACAACAGCATGGTCTCCCGTGTAGGCTCAAGTTCACAAGCCTTTTCTAGTTCTGATATCATTTTTTTATTATTTCCTAATTTTTCTAGACATTTTGCATATGCTATGTGTCTTGTTGCTAAATCACCCTCTAGCTGTATAGCATCTTCAAATGCTACGGCTGCCTTAGTATAATTACCCGTTTCATAATAAATTAAACCTAGATTGTGTAAACTAGATGCGCTTATTTCTATAGACGATGCTATTTCAAAACAATCTATAGCATCAGCATATTCTTTTTGTTTAGCATACAAAATACCCAGGCGATTATAAGCGGCAGCGTTTTTTTCATCAATTTTTAATATAGTCAATAAAGCTTTTTCTGCGCGGAGTAATTTATTTTCTCGCATTCCTTGATGCGCGATCTCCCAAAGTTTGCCCAGTTGGTTACCTAGCTTTTCTGGTATTTCATCTAACTCGTCATAATTAGTATATACAGCTCTGATTACCAAGGCGCCAATAATAATAAGTGCTATTAACCCTGTCATTTAATTAATTATATCACTAAAAAAAGTCTACCTAGCACTAATTTTGGCTGAACATTCTTATCTAGCTGTTCACTTGCTCTAGTTATAGACTTAGCTCTGGTTAGCCACTGGTTTGCGTGACCCTTGTTAGCCGAATTTTGTATTCCGGTTCTTGTTACCAAAAACAAAGCTTCCATAAATAAACTACGAGAATCGGTATCTTTAATAAGTTCATCCATAATTGACATTCTATCGCTAATTGGATTTGCTAAAACTAATTTAGCCTTCTCTAATGCCCCAAGTAGAGGGTGAGTTTCTTGATTAGTAAGTAAGGCGTTTAATAACCCTATACGCCCACTACTAATATTTAAAAAGGTTTCTAATTTGTCACTGTTAAATGACTGGCCATATTGTTTAACAACACTAGCGTCTGGCGCAACCCAATCTATAATAGTCAATCTAGACCTAATTGTTGTTAATACACCATTTAATCGAGCCGTAGTTAGAATAAAACTAACATTATTTGGAGGTTCTTCTAATATTTTTAACAGTGCATTCTGGGCTTCTGGAGTAATTTTGTCGCAATTTTCGATAATTATAAATAGTCTTCTTGGTTGCTTTGTTCGTAATATTGATATTATTAGTTTTATTTGGTCTATACCTATGTGCTTTTTATCCTCTAGGGGTTCTATACGATATATATTGTGTTCTTGTGTGCCTGGGTAATTTGTTGCCAAGTAATTTGCCATAAAACCCTTGCCCGCACCCGTAGGCCCATTGATCAATACCCCTTGTAAGGGACTTTTTAAGTACATCTTAAAGAAGTGTTCGTTAGTTTTACTAAGTATTATTTTTGTCATTTCATTTCTTTTGGCAAAGGCGCATTAAATACTTCTTTTTTACCACCGGGCAATGTAATTTCTAGACTTTCGGCGTGGAGATATAACCTATCTGCAGGTTTTCCTCTGTATAAGTCGTCGCCAATTATAGGTCTGCCTAAGTGCTTTAAATGAACTCTCAATTGGTGGCTTCTACCGGTGAGGGGATGCAATTTAATGGTTGCCCTGTCTGCTGATTGTTCTATGGTGTGATATTCAGTTTGCGACGATTTACCATTTGGCGAAACCATAAATGTTTGTGGCTTGTTTGGGTTTCGCGCTAAGGGTATATCAATAATACCCGACTCTGGATTCGGCGCTTTCTCTGTTTGTGCAATATAAGTTTTAGTAACTTTTCTATCCGAAAATTGTTTTTGTAAAAAAGATAATGTTTGTGGATTCTTAGCACAAATCATTACACCGCTTGTGGCTCTATCTAGCCTATGTACAATGCCAGCTCTTTCGCCAAACATATCAGATACTCTAGATCTTACAAAACTAGCAACACTTGGTTCGTCCCAGTATTTTCCCCGTGCGTGGCTAATAACACCGGCTGGTTTATTTATAACTATAACATTTTCGTCTTCGTATATTATGGGTAATTCAATACCGTCTACGGGTTTTGTTAAGTCTGATATATCAGCGTCTATAGAAATGTTAGGTCTTATTCTTTCACCAGCTTTAATTGGCTTACCATCCATACTAATTTTTTGCATATTAAAAAGCTTAGCTAGTGCTGCTCGAGAATATTTAGGGTAATGGTTTGCAAGCAACACATCCGCCCGTATATTAAATTCGGATTCATTAATAATTTTAATTGGAGCACCCATAATCTAATCTTATTGTAACAAAACAAACCGATCCGTGCTTAAAAATGATTAAGCATCTTAATGCTATATTAAAAAATTATCGCAATCCAACTGCTTTTTGCACTTTGTATAGCCGTTTATTAACTGTAGGAACAAGTGCTTGTTCACTTTGCAGTAATTTATAATTAATTATCGATTCATCTACATCGTTTCTTAATTTTTGATGTCGTATAAGAAACTCTTTAACTAAATCGGCAACTGCATTTTTTAATGGGCCATATTGTGTTTGACCTACCCATTCTAAATTGACTTCTTCTTGCGTTTTACCAGATAATAATGCGAACAGCTGTAGTAGATTAGCTAATCCTGGTTGTGTTTGCCAATCATAATTGATTAATCCTACACTGTCAGTTGTTGCACTTAGCACTTTTTTTGCTGCATCATCAGGATTATCTGTTAGTAGAATTGTACCTACGGGGTCGTCAATACTTTTGCTCATTTTCTTATCCGGATTTCTGAATGAACGAATACGTAAAGGTTCTGCTTGCCCTATAAAATGTGCTTGTTTTTTTGTTTCTTCGGGCACTACAAATAATTCACCAAACTTATTATTAAATCGTTGGGCCAGAGTACGGGTAAGCTCTATATGTTGCCTCTGATCATCACCAACCGGTACCCATCGGGCTCCGTAAAGTAAAATATCTGCTGCCATGAGCATGGGGTAGTTAAACAAACCGGCAGATACTCTGTCTACACCTATTTGGGCGCTTTTATCTTTGAATTCTACCATACGGCTTGCTTCGCCAAAACCGGTAAAACATTCAAATATCCAAGCTAATTCCGAATGTGCTGGTATGCGACTTTGACGATATAAAAAAACATCGTCGTGATCTATAGGCAATCCTGCAGCCACAAAATCTTTCAAACCACTCATAATGGCATTTTGTAAATTCGCATAGTCAACTTCCACCGTGATTGTGTGTAAATCTGGGATAAACATATTTATCTGATATTCACCAGCATGTTTTGTTGCCATTGATACAATAGGCGCAATACCACCAAAATAGTTTCCTAGTGTAAAATCGCTATTAACCCGTAAGCCTGTAAGTATTATTTCTTTACTCATATAATTATTATACCCTATTGGGGTTTTTATTGGTGCGGATGAGAGGACTTG
>JALOQO010000079.1 GCA_025453305.1 Patescibacteria group bacterium
CGACATGTCAAAGAAACTACCATTCTTTTAAACCTACAGGGTAAACCGCAGTTCAAACGAGTTGCTAAAGCAACCTACACACTTGACGAATCGGTCCTTGCATAATTAATCTCCAAAAACAACTCGTTTTGCTTAATTTAACTTATTAATTTTGTGCACTAACTGCTAATAAAGAGTTATAATATATCTGTATTTAGTAATAAATCTATTTTAAACGAGTGGCTATTAATTTAATATGGTACAAAATTCGGCTCTGTTACTGGTTGAAATACCAAGAACCAACGACAAGAAAGAACTATCTGCCGAACAGATGTTCGCAAGTTTACACGGCATCTTAAAGCCAAGTAAATCTCTTTTTAAAGACGACTATTTGTCTCAAGACAGAATAAGTTTTGAGATAGCTTCTATTGATCAACGAATCCACTTTTATGTTTGGGTTCCTGAACACTTGCAAGCCTTTGTAGAGGGTCAGCTATATGCCCAGTACCCAACCGCACAAATAAAACAACTGTCCGAAGATTACGCCGCTCGAGACCTAAAGCAGCAAGTAATTTTTAGTAGCGAACTAGTTTTGACTGATAACGAAGTAATCCCTATAAAAACATTTCCTAGTTTTGAGGTTGACCCACTAGCGGCTATTACTGCCACTCTGGCAAAATTAAATCAAGCCAACGAAGAACTGTGGGTACAGGTAATAATTCGCCCCATAAGTGATAATTGGCACAAAAAAAGTATTCGAATGGCCGATAAAATAAGAGCCGGTAGTACTTTTACCTTTGGAAACAATATTTCTTATTTTAGCCAAGTTTTTGGTGCCTTAGTAAAACCACCCGAAATGGGCGAATCTAAAACTGGCGAGCTTAGTGAGCGAAACAAAACTAGAATAACCGCCATAGAAGAAAAGAGTAAAAAACTAGGATATCAAGTAAAAGTCCGTATAGTATACGCAGGAAACGACGAAATAACAGCCAAACAAAGAATGCAAGCAATGGTTGGTACCTTTAAGCAATTTAACACCACCAACCTAAACGGCTTTCAGAGTAAATATCCTAGTTTTGATCGCAATAAGATAACTGACTATAAAAATAGATCCTTCCCAGACAAGGGCTATATTTTAAATATTGAAGAAGTCGCGAGTTTATATCACTTACCACATACATCGGTAGAAACCCCAAATATAGTATGGGCAACTACAAAAACCGCCGAGCCACCATCTACCCTACCAAGATATGGCAGCACCCCAGATGATCAACTAAGTTTGTTCGGTATAACAAACTTTAGGGGCGTTCACGATATGTTTGGTATCTTACGGTCAGACCGGGGCAGGCATATGTACATAATAGGTCAAACCGGTACTGGCAAATCAGGTTTATTAGAACTTCTTACACTATCTGATATTTTTTACAAACAAGGATTTGCTATTATCGATCCACACGGCGATTATGCCACAAATGTATTAAAGTACATACCAAAAGATAGAATTAAAGATGTTGTGTATTTTAACCCAGCAGATAGCCAATTCCCGGTAGCCTTTAATCCCTTAGAAATAACCGATTCAAGTTCTAAGGGGCAAGTAAGTAGCGAGCTCGTAGGCGTACTTAAGCGAATGTTTGATTCCTGGGGCCCCAGGCTTGAGTATATCTTAAGATATACCATTTTAGCATTGCTTGATTATCCCAACTCAACCATGCTTGACATTACCAGAATGCTCACCGAAAAACAGTTTAGAAACGATGTTATTGCTCATACCCAAGATCCGGTGGTTAGAAAATTCTGGGATACCGAATTTGCTAGTTGGAATGAAAAGTTCGCATCAGAGGCTGTTGCGCCAGTACTTAACAAGGTTGGAGCCTTTACCGCCAACCCACTAGTTCGTAATATAATAGGCCAACCTACCGGTAGTTTTAAGATACGGCAAATTATGGATGAAGGTAAGATACTGATAGTAAACCTATCAAGAGGTTTGATAGGCGAGGACAATGCTGCAATTCTAGGTTCTATGTTTGTAACTAAAATACAACTAGCCGCTATGAGCCGAGCCGACATACCGGATATTAAAAATAGAAGGCCATTTTACCTATATGTAGATGAGTTTCAGAACTTTGCCACCGATAGCTTTGCGGTAATTTTAAGCGAAGCCCGAAAATACGGACTAAACCTAACTGTCGCTAACCAATATATTTCGCAAATGGCAGAAATGGTTAGGGACGCGGTTTTCGGCAATGTAGGCACAATGGTAAGCTTTAGAGTTAGCCCAGACGACAGCCCCTTTTTAGTTAAGTATTTCGAACCTCAATTCGAGGCTAGCGACTTATCACAGTTCCATAACAGGCTATTTGTAACCAGTATGAGTATAAACGGCGAAAAGGCCAGTGCATTTAGCGCATCAACCCTTAATATTCCAGAGGTAACCGCCGATTATTCGGGTGATATTATAAACTACTCAAGAACAAATTACGCCCATGATATCAAGCAGGTAGAAGAAGCGATAAGACAACAACAATCGGCGCCCATAAGAGTAGCGGGGCAAAACACCACACAACAAATCACCGCAACCAATAATACACCTAGTTCACAAGCAAATACCATATTCACCCAACCAGACCCCATCAACCCCACACCCATTGTCCCTAAACTAACAGAAAGCCAAAAAAGGCGCCTTAGGCGCAAGCGAGCCGCCGAAGCTCAAAAAATTGGCCCAGAAAGTTCTAGTGAAGCCCTAAAACCGATTACTCCGCAAAACAATCCGGCCAATACTGTAGATCCGCCAAAATCAAATCCTAATACAAATCCTAATGTCCAAAAAAAACAAAACCATTCAGATAGCACCAAGCATCGCAACGAACCAATAAAACAAGCCATTAACCCAGAAATGACCAATAAAAACGGCACTAAATTGCAAGATAAGCCCGTTAAAGCCTTGGATACTAACCATTCTAGTAATCAACAGTTAAATACCGCCAAAAGAGCCCACGCGGGTCAAATTGATCGTAAAAAGACGGTACTAGCAAGACATATTGCCAGAACCGTTCAAGATACCGTCAGAAAAACAGCCCTACCAGAAACTCGAACAGATTATCAATCAGTTAACAGAGCCCAGCCGACACCCAAAGCTACATCTAATAATAAAAAACCAACAAAAGACAATAATCTTAACGATAATCAAGAAACCATTATTAGGCTACGATAGGCTGCACTATTATTAAATATTTTTAAAATTTAATTTTTATGTACATTTTGCGAACAATGTATTAATGAGTAATATCATTAAATAATAATCATAAGCTTTAGTAATAATAGGGCGCCTTAATATAAAAGTTATTAATAATAATTTAAATATAATAAACACTAAATAAAGAATAAATATTAAAAATTAGTGGCAGTAGAGCAGTCCCCCGAGAAATAGATGTTGTGTCGCACAATATTCCTTTTGCGTCGTAATAATAGTTTTTACAGATGATATCTAATACCCCCCTATAGCGGGGGATTTTATAAACATATCTATTTTTTAGTATTTTATTGCCCTAAGTTAACTAAATTGTAT
>JALOQO010000080.1 GCA_025453305.1 Patescibacteria group bacterium
GAATTATACGTCTGTAATTATTGATGTTAGCCATTTTGTTATTGTAGCTTATCTGTAAAAATAATCCATAGTATTATGTGGCTAGCAGCAAAGGGCTAAAGAAGCATTGGTGATTAGTTGGCAAAATCCCAATATCTATCATTGACAAATGGTGTAGCGGGAGTATATTGAAGATACAAGCAAGGGAGGCTTACTATGAGTTATTTTAGTATAGTAAAACCCAAATCTAAAAAAATCTTATTAAGTTCGTTAATTGCAACAGCTGCCTGTATGGCGGGCTTTTTTGCCTACTCGCCGACAACTTTTGCAGCCCTAGATGGCGAAAATGGCCCGATAGTATATATAGAAAATACAGAAAACAATGTTAGTGTAGAACCAACAGTATTAGATAAACCAACAGAAGTACCGGTCATAGAAGATAATAAGGTTGTTACAACTGCGCCAGACGGCACCGGAGACATAGTGGCGGCAGAAAACGAAGATAAAATAACCAGCGCTACAATATCTGCCCCAACAACAGAGGGTAATTATGATATTGTTTATGCTACGCAGGATGTTGACCGCGGTGATCCATGTAGAGTAACAGAAGGTTTTGAAAGTGTAGTTAATGAGTGTTCCAAGCCTAGTTCTGACGCCGTACTAAATAAGGTTACCATCGACGAAGATCGCAAGCCAATAACCGGAACAGAAGAATCGATGGTTTTAGACCCGCTAACTAATTACGAAGGTAAAGATTTACCTTTTAACTGGGTTTATCAAACATCGTACTCACCCGACGGCACACAGGTGTTAGTTGCCCAGGCGGCATCATACCGTGAATATAGCCATAGGGTTTACACATCTTTATTATTGGTAAGTACTACCGATTTTAATGTAGATTCTGTACAGATTGTTGTTCCAGTATCTAAAGATAAGTGCTTAAGTGGCGCATTTGCCGATGATGGTACGATTTATTACAGTAGTTGCCAAGAGGTGCCAGGTATTTACTACATTAAGCCAAATTCTATAGACGAGGAAAAAATTGTATCAATGGCGCTTAACGATTTTGATTATAAAGAGAATAATGTAATGCCTTATTTGATAGATGTATCACCAGATAGCAAAACTGTACTGTTTGCAAATATCAAACGAACAGAGGGCTACGAGTGTCGATATAACTGGACTGTACTGCGCACAATGCTTGTAAAATCTGCAGGTGATTGTGATTACTGGTTTGCCAATTCTACTACCAACAATTTGGTAGATGGTTTGTCTCGAGAAGCACTTGAATTAGATTTTGTGCCCAGATTCTTTTCACCCGATGGAAAGTTTATAATTGGTACGGTTATTGACCAGGGCGCAAGGAATTTCTTAAGAAGTATGAATGGTTTTATAAGTAGCAAAGCTTACACGGCTGTTTATTCTATAGCCGATGGTAATATCGTCAAATTAACTGACACTGTTGGTGTTCAGGAATGGGCGCCGTTATTTATAGCACAGGCAGAGCCAACACCTCAACCAGTACCAGCTACACCTGTTTCTACACAAGCTACTTTGCCGAACACCGGAGTTAGTGTTTACGGTTATGTAGCCCTAATGGCATTGTTATCTGTACTTGCCTTTGGCAGCATACTGGTTGGCGCAAAAGCCTATAACAAATAAAAATTTGCTTTTAGCATAATAATCCAGGGCGGTCTACATAAAAAACGACCGCCCTGTTTATATTGAGTAATGGATAGTTTGTAGACTATTCGTAGCGGAGGGCTTCTATGGGGTCTAGCTTGCTGACTAAAGATCGTATCTCTACAACAAACAATAAAATCTTATGTAAAAATTGACAAAAACCCAAAAATGTATTAGTATATAGTACAATATATATATTTTTATACAATTTTTTATGAATTCTTATGAAATACCATATTGTACAATAGAGTTGCCCGAAACTCCACCATCTAGAGAGTTGGGAATTTACAGTATAGCAAATACTATAAATACACGCCCAATTGATGGCACTATGGTACCAATGGAACAACCTGCCCTAGCAATCCAAGTTAAGCCAGGTATAGAGCCTAGTCTTTTTGGTTCTCTAGAGGGTATATTAGAGTCAGTGGGTAAACTTAGGGGTTCGTTGGCCGAAAGAATCAAGGCAGTTATTAATAATCTCAACTCATCTAGTGAAGAGTACGACATAGCCGCCGAACTAATGAGTAGTGCCCCACAACAAGACATAACAGACCTAATCATTGAGATGATTAAAAATCAACGATCCTCACCTGATCATTTAAAACTAGCGATTGAGCTGATATCTAGCGCGCCAGAGCAAGATAGGAGTGATCTTATTCGTATGGTATTGGATACTTGCCCTTGGCAAAAGGATTTGGCTACCGATCAGATTTGTAGCGCCCCAGAACAAGACAGAACAGACCTTATTCGCGAGGTGCTGGGAAATCCAAAGTCTTCTTATATGCAAAAAGTAAGCGCTACCGAACAGATTTGTAGCGCCCCAGAACAAGACAGAACAGACCTTATTTGCGAGGTGCTATTTTCAACAACAACAACACCCACGACTACACAAGTTAAAAATTGCCTAAGAATGATAAGCATAATTCCAGAAGAAAACAGAGCAATTTTAATTAGTGAAATACTAAAAAAATTAACATCTTATGAATCATGTATTAATCTGGCTATTATAAAAATTAAATGGGTTCCGAGTTCGGACAGGGATATACTGATTAAATATATTCAAAATAGCCCTGATTTTACGAAAAAACAAAAATACGACGCAAGTAAAATGAGAAATAAACACCCTAATAAACCGACACAAAAAGAAACAGCGGTACCCGCCCCAGCCTTGCGCATAAAACCCAAATTAAGTAAAAATACTGCACAAGTTCCTCTAAAAAAAATACCTGAATCACCATCTCTAACAAGCCCATTGCATAAACAATCTAAAGAGGGACAAGTGGTGCCATTTACAAAAGGAGGAAGTGAGACATTTATCCTACCTAGCGATGAGGAAAAATCAGTAAGAGTAATACCGTTTGATGCCATGCTTTCTTGGTTAGATGCATATTTGGCAGCTAAAGTTTGGGAAGAAGCGGGGTTTCACTATATTCCTGTAGAGACGGTAGTTGCGGTACATGACGAATTTATAGATGGTTTAAATGTTGCTGTTGTTACAAATAACTTAAGAGGCGTATCCTTAGCGAAGTCTGTTGGTCGATATGACGAATCGGTTCAGGCCCAAATATTTGCAGCACAAGATGCAATAAAAGTTATTTTAAATAGCTTAGGTATCAGGCATGGTCATTTGCATGAAGGAAACTTTGTGTTGGTACCTAAGGTTTGCAAAGATAAAAACGGTAATGTAGTAGCTGACCCAAGCCAGATGCCCCGTATATATGTGATTGATTTTGATATGGCTGAGTCGTCACCTTAAAACTAGGATTAATAATAGATAATTATTTTCACTTAGTATAATATAGTCATTTTTATTCGTAGCGGAGGGCTTCTATGGGGTCTAGCTTGCTG
>JALOQO010000081.1 GCA_025453305.1 Patescibacteria group bacterium
ATATATATGAAATAGACATGTATATACATGTAGAATGCGGTGTATGCACAACCATGGCGAGATTATTAAAATATTCGATACTACATTGCCAGATATCATCATTGGGGATTGGATTAAAATGAACAGCTCCTACGAAAGTGGTCTTTGCGGAGTGTTGGGTTGGACCGTAGACACTAGTCGGTATTTTGATGCAACCTATAAAGATATAAAAATTGAGATAAAAAAGGGTCGTAGTGTATGGTTAGATTTAGTTAGGTAATCGGAAATTATACTTGGATACGGTGAAAACAATACTATTACAGCCTTTTTTATTCCTACTCGCCTTAGAGATAAAATTGATACTTTATATCTAGTCGATACTCAAGATTTAATAAAAGTTCTCAAATTAGATAAGGATATTGCAAATGTTTTATTTGCTTTACAAAAAAGAGTGCCAAGATCTTTAAATGTTCAAGCTTCATTAACTATTAAAGACATTTCTCGAATTTCATTTTACAAAAAACAGTTTTAAACACTTATTATTAAGTACCGCTATAATATAAAAATTATTTTTGGGGATAATTACCGGTTATTTTGTTAAGGATTACCAAAGATATAAAGCAGACAATAATCGTGATTATTCGGCAAATAAAACGGTTGAATATTTGCATTATGTAGTTTGCGATTAACGATTAACGATCGTCACCTAAAAATCCTTGTAATGCATATGTACCCAAGTAATCGCTATTCTTTAATATTGACCCAGCTATTTGCTCCGGATCAAAGCAATTTTCTACAAGATCGGCTAGTTCGGCAGAGCCTATAACATTTCTTAGAACTCGTACTATTTTTCTGAATCTTTGGCTAACAATAACTGTAGCCGTAGCCGCAACTTCTAGCTCACCAAAATCATCCTTTGTATAATGGGTTGAAATATTTTTGTCTATTTCGCGTTTTAGAACCATATCAACTACTATGTTTTCCATATATGGCTGTAATGTTTCCAGAATAATATCTGCTAATTGCTCATAGGTTATATCAGGCCAGTCCTTATCTTCGCGACACGGATCCGTGGCAAAAAAACTGTCTGTTGTCCATATATTTGACAAAGAGTGTTCTTGCAAACGCTCCATTAAACGTCTTGGCGATGACTCTAGAAAAGTCCGGGGAATATGCCAAATTGGATTATCTTTAGTAATATCTCTGGTTTCGTGGGTTTTAGAATCAGGCTGAAACCCAGACGTCCTAATATAGTGACTAAATGGTATAGCTAAGCCAGCCTCGAATCCAATACTATGGCGGGCCAAATGATATATATAATCATACCAAAAAATAGCTTTTCTAAGATTGGGATGTTTTTTATTATTGGGTAAATTGTGTCTAACCATAGTGCTAGCGGGAAGCATCCCATCCGAACCTATGCCAAGCCCTTTATAGAGCTTCCGCTTTCTATCATAAAAAGATTGTACATTCCTGAAATAATTTGCACCCATACCTACCGAATCAATATCGTGATTTAACGCAACAACATCTCCATTATCAGGACCATCAAATAATCCATCGTGAATTGCAAGATATAATGTACTATTCCATAGGCATCTACGAATAAAACCTATCGTTGGCTCTTCTATTTCCATACTAGTAAATCTAAAGTCTAAATCCTGCCCATCTCGCGCCTCATTACAAACACTTATGACCCTTTGGGCGTTTATCGTATCTAGACCACCAATTGGTGAATTTAATAATGCAACTACACCTATAGGTCTGGTTGTTCTTTGCTTTGTATATAGTTCAAGAGCTCGTTTAACAGCTTCTGGCGATTCTTGATGAGCAGCTATTGGTACAAGCGCTAATATATCGGGTAGTGGTTTATCTGGTTTATACAAATCCTCAGCAAAACAAATTGATGTTTCTTTTTCGTTTATTCTAAGGTTACTAAAAAATAGTTTTGCACGCTCTCTGTTGCTTACGGGTTCGGTATCTAATAAATCTGGGTTAAAGCTAGGCACAATAAACATATTCTACAACTATTTAAAATATTTTGCAATTTTTCTTGCACCTAGTAGCCTTGGGTTTAACTTAGGTTTTGCGGTAGAACCATAGGGTGGCGTCGCCGTAGGATTTTGATTGGATGTATTTAAAACCTACAAACGAATCGGATGTAATTTTATGTGTGGGTGGCAATGACAAAACTAGTAAGCCACCTTTTTTTACTGCACCAGATAGCGCAATAAGTTGGCTTGGTTTTACATTGTTATAGGGTGGGTCGCATATTACAATGTCGTATCGCCTAGGGTTGGTGTCTATAAAAACAGTGCAATTTGCATGAACGGCCTTTATTTTTTCTTTTAAATCTAGTTGATTGATGTTTTTTTCTAAAATCCTAAAAGCGCTGGTGTCAATGTCGCAAGCAACTACATATTTTGCCCCCCGGCTTATGGCCTCTATACCAATTGCCCCACTACCAGCATAGGCGTCTAACATTTCTAAACCATTTATATCACCAAGTACATTAAACAAAGCACCCCGTATTTTTTCGCTCATGGGGTGGGTGGCGTATTTCTTGGGTGATTCTATTTGGCGGCCTTTTAGATAGCCGGCGATGATACGCATATTTATAGGGTATAGGGTTTAGGGCCTAGGGTAAAGTAGTCTTTATTGGGTTATAAAATTTACCTAATCTGTATCTTTCGGTTCTTTGGCTTATTCGTTCTCCTAAAAAGTTTAAAGTTTCCTCTTTTAGTCCTGACATATCAGAAATTCCCTCTTCTATCATAATCTCGCTCTGGATAAATCTAAATACACTATCATTTGAACCATAATCTAAGCCATGGCTGCGGCTACTCAAATAACTAGTTATACCCTGCTGTATTAACGCAAATAAATCAGGCAGATGTGACTCTATAACTCTATACAAACGAGGATTGAAATCTATATTTGGTTTCATTATACCCCAAGGCTTACCTTCTGGTTGGTCATCTTGATTAATATCAGAAGGGCTATCTAGTAAATTTTCGACGATATTACTTTTTACAACCCCTGATAGTCCAATAAATTCTGACTCATCTGCTATACTATCATCACTAAAAACTAATTTTATAGCATCTAGAAGTTCAAAAAATGCTACAGCATCTTTAGTGGAAACTTTTTTGGCTAATGTTTCTAATCGTTCTACCGCGGTTTCTTTATCTGTAATAAGGCCTATTATAGACCCGTGATTGCCCAGATTAATATCTTGATGGCCAATTTTTAAACTAATATTAGGGCATATATCTCTGCCGGTTGCTGGTAAATTAGTGGGGTTGCTGGACAAACCTACAATAGTTGGGGTTTCTGAAACTTCTCCTCGAGTTATTAATCCATCCAACGGAGATATAAATATCACCCTATGACCGATTTCTAACTCTAATATTCTGGCTATTTCAGGGAACAACAACTTTGATAAACTTAGTAAATTATCAGGACTCATAGAATCTTGCAGTGTATAAGCAGATAGTATAG
>JALOQO010000014.1 GCA_025453305.1 Patescibacteria group bacterium
GATACACATTGTCATATACACGAGAAAGAATATGCAATGCCCAAGGACGAGGTGCGGGCTAAGGCCGATGAGGCTGGAGTAACTAGAGTTATTTGTGTTGGTACAGATATAAAAACCAGCAAAGAAGCAATAGATTATGCTGATATTACTCCTAAAACCTGGGCCACAATGGGGCTTCACCCACACGATGCTAAGCTTGGATCGGGAGCTTTAAAACAACTTGCCAATTTATTGCCTAATAAGAATGTTGTAGCAATTGGCGAGTGTGGTTTGGACTATTACTATAATCATTCACCAAAAGGCGACCAAATTAAAGCATTAGAATTTCAAATGCAGCTTGCTATAGATAATAACCTGCCAATGTCTTTTCATATTCGAGATGCGTTTGATGATTTTTGGCCGATATTTGACAGATTTCGGGGCTTAAGGGGCGTGGTACATAGCTTTACAGCAACAACCAAAGAACTAGACCAGTCATTATCTAGGGGCTTATATATAGGTTTAAATGGCATTATGACCTTTACCAAGCAGCAAGATCAACTAGAATCTGCTAAACTAGTACCACTTGATAGACTAGTGTTAGAAACCGATGCTCCATATTTGACACCAAAACCACATCGTGGTAGAATAAACGAACCAAAACATATATTATTAATCGCTGATTTCTTGGCTAAACTAAAGGGTGAGCAATTAGATAATATAGCCTTAGCGACAACCAAAAACACTTGCCAATTATTTGGCATAAACTAAACGGTGATCAATTAATTTCAGGGATAAATGTATGCAAATTAACAGTACAGATTATAATGATAATAAATTTAATTTCTCCCAAAAGCGGTTAAAAATTGTTTCTCGTGGAGTCGAATTGCTTACCGCTAGTTTGAAGAATCAAGGTAAAGATAAGCATACTTTAAATATATCCAATAATACGACTTCTTCAGACTATATTAATTTACAAACTTCCTTAGCAGCATCTAGTGCGAGTGGCACGGTTAAGCTTGTGGGCACAGTGGAGCCAGCTGGGTTAAGTAGACACTCCTTAACTGGTAAGATTAAATCTTTGTTTGTTAGCCCTGTACAAAATACTGATAAAACCAAAATCGCGAGTTAGCTAAGATGAATACTGTATTACAACTTAAGCAAAAAAAATTAGTAAAAAAGTATAGTGATTTGCTAAAACAAGAAGCTGTTATTGGGGGATTAATTTTTGGGCCTCTACCTCAAGGGCATCGTCGCGAATTTGTGTGTCTAGATGAAAGAACTTGGATTTGGCACGAAGAGTGGGTTAACCAGACTGGCGACAAAAGGGCTCAAACTACAAGATATGATGTTACGCCAAGGGGTGTGATAAAGTATGTAAATGATGGTTCTGCAAAATTCGTTAGCCCATCAGAGGGTGAGCATTTACTTCTTGCCAGCAGATTATATTTACAAAGAATTTCTCTTAATATTTATCAATCTGCTAACGCCATATAAGGGTTAAAAATATGACAAAAAATGATTATGTAGGTTATTTTGACTATGCTGCCGCTACCCCGATGCTTGACGAGGTGGTAACTGTTATGGAGCCCTACTTCAGTCTTGAGTTTTATAATCCAAGTGCAATTTATAAATCGGCAATAGTTGTTAAACGAGAATATAATAGCGCTATTCATTCAATTGCTGTTGAATTGGGCTGTAAACCCCGGGAATGTATTATTACCGCTGGTGGTACAGAGGCAAATAATTTGGCTATTAGGGGTATTTTAGATAGATATCCTAATGCAAATGCGGTTTTAAGTTCTGTAGAACATGACTCAATAACTAAACCAGCCAAAAGGTATGAACATAGGTTAGTTGCAGTTGATAATAAGGGTAAAATTATAGTTACTGATTTAGCTAATAAGATAGATGACCAGACTGTTTTGGTTACTATACAATATGCCAATAACGAGGTAGGTACGGTACAGCCAATAAAAAAAATTGTAGAAATTATCGATAATATCCGTCAAGATAGGCATAAAAGAGGTATATTAACCCCGCTTTATTTTCATACCGATGCTTGCCAAGCAGTAAATTATTGCGATATTAATACTAGCCGATTGGGTATAGATATGATGACCATAAATTCGGGTAAAATCTATGGCCCTAAACAGTGTGGTCTGCTTTATGTTCGGACGGGGCTGGAATTGAATCCCTTAATTCTTGGTGGCGGCCAAAACTTTGGATATCGCAGCGGAACAGAGAATGTAAGTTCTGCAATTGGCTTTGCTAAGGCTATACAGATTGTTAGAGGTGACAGTAAGCAAGAAATTTCTAGACTAGCTAAATTGCAAGACATGTTCTTTAAATCATTCAAAAATAGATTAATAATCAATGGTCCAATAGGTAAAAATCGCTTGGTTAATAATATTCACATAACTTTACCGGAGTTTGATAACGAGAGATTAGTAATGGAGCTAGACGAAAAAGGTTTTATGACTGCAACCGGTTCGGCTTGCAGTGCTAGTAAGGGAACGCCTTCATCTGTCTTAAGTGCTATGGGTATGAGTGACACTGATTCAAAAAGTAGCTTGCGAATAACTATGGGTCGTTTTACGACTACCGAAGATTGCGAACGATTAATTAAACAGATTATTGCTATAGCCAAAATATAATCATTAGCGGTATACTATTAACAGGGTCATAGGACTGTTTGTTCTGTATGAAAAAACTAAACATATCAATGGTTCTTGTTAGTATAATAACTATTTTTATAATAGGCGGTGTTTCTGTTGCTCAAAATTCTGGCCCTACGGTTACTCAGGGCTATGGTACGGATGCGCTTTTACAGAGAGGAATGATAGTTGGGTTGGTTAAAGATAACCCCCGTAAAGTTAAGGCTATAAATGCCGATGAGTTCGAAATATTACATGGGGTAGTAATAACCGCCAATGAATCGACTGTTTTACTTGGGGCAGAAGATGAACAGGTGTATGTTGCAAGTGGTGGCCGGTTTCCAGCACTGGTAAGTAGCCAAAATGGAAATATTGCAGTAGGTGATTATGTATCTTTATCGTCTGTAGACGGAATAGGTATGAAAGCTGGCGATTATGAACCGGTTATTTTAGGGAAAGCTATTAACAGCTTTGATGCCTCTAATACGAACGATGTAAAGTCTACCATTACAGTTAAAGATAGCGGTGGCCAAGAAAAACAACTAGCAATTGGCATAGTTACGGTTGATATAACAATTGGCAAAAACCCAATGCTTAAAAGTAATAATGATTTACCCACAGCCCTAAAAAGAGCTAGTGAAGCTATAGCCGGTAAACCGGTAAGTCCGATTAGGGTATATATTAGTCTGGCGGTATTAGTGGTAGTAGCCGCAATATCTGGTAGTTTAATATACAGTGCCGTTAGAAGTAGTGTGATATCTATAGGTAGAAACCCCTTAAGTAAAAAAGCAATCATTAGGGGGTTGTTCCAGGTCGTGATTATTGGACTTATGATTTTTGTATCAGGAATGTTTGGGGTATACTTAATATTAGCAACTGCATAATACAGACAACGGGGGTGGGTTAGTATGGAAATTTCAACTTTAACCGGAATAATCGCAGCTATTATTGTGATAGGTGGTGTTGTGCTGTGGTTTATCTTAAAGGGCGATAAAAAGACCCAAACCGGTGCGGATACCGAAAAGCACCTAGAAGAGGTTGCTAAAACCGGGGTAGATAAAGTTTTCGACGAAGAATTTCGAGAAGAGCTAAGAAACAGGGGTAGACTCCACTTTGAAAAAATAATTGGCGAAAACGCTATGTTTTTGCAACAAGATCTTCGCTTAACCACTACCCAGTTAAACGACTATATGAAAACCGAGATTAAACGGGTATTACAAGAAGAATTTTCTAAGTACGAGGAATCTATCGCTACAGCTAAAGATTTAGCCCTAGAAAGCATAGAAAAAACCCAGTCGTTAATAGAACAGCAACGAACCTTGCTAGAACAACAGATGTCAGAAGATGTCGCCAAAGAAAAACAACGATTACTAGAAAATTTTGAGAAAAATATGGCCGATATAGTTAATCATTATATTCTTGAGGCAATCGGTAACGAAATAGATCTAACTGTTCAACTTGATTATGTATTTGGGTATCTAGAAGAAAACAAACAGGCTATTATGGAGGATATAAAGGGTGGATCTTAAGCTACCGGGCACGGTTACTAGTAGAAAAGATATTATTAGACTACACCGTGAACTGCGGTCTTTTATTGATATATCCACACAAAGTGTTATGCGTCATGATCAGCCAATTAAATATCCACCAATATCCGATCAATTAAGAAACTTAGCCGTTGAAAACCAAATTGATTTAAGAGACATGAGACTTTGTGAAAATTTGTTAAAAAAGTTATCCGATTTGCATGAAAAGGCCCCGAGTATTCATGTTAGTTTCCCAACCGAACCAACTACTGATGTATTAATTAGAATGGTAAATTGGTTTAGAACCGAAATCGATCCAAATATAGTTATTCAGGTAGGTTTACAGCCAACGATAGCCGCCGGGGTTGTTATTAGAACCCCTAATAAGCAGTTTGATATGAGCCTAAGACGACACCTGTATGCTAATAGGTATAAATTAGGGGAGGCATTGCACCGTGTCAACTCGACACTTTGATTATCTGATAGAAAAGGGTCACCCTATCGGCGAAGTTATCGCCGTTGATAGGTATTTGGTAAGATTGCGCGGAATGCACCCGGTTAATCAGCATAGTTTAATTTTGTTCGAAGACGGTTCTAAGGGCTTTGTGCATTATATCTACGAAGATCAAGTAGAAGTTTTGCACCTTGGCGATACTACTTTGACAGTAGGAATGACGGCTGTTATGCAACACGATAAATTGGTTTGCAAAGTAGGTAAAGATTTTATTGGCCGTGTTATAAATGTGATGGGTGAGCCCCTAGATGGTAAGGGTCCGGTAGCGGCCGATGCCGTAAGGCCGGTATTTAATAATGCTCCTCCTATATACCAAAGAAAACAGTTATCCGATCAATTAGAGACGGGTATTACCGTAATTGATAGTCTGTTCCCCATTGTTAAGGGTCAGAGAATGGCGATATTGGGCGACAGCAAATCTGGTAAAAGCACCATGGTTACGCAGTTAGCTCTTCATCAAAAAGCTACTAATATACCCACAATCTATGTATTAATAGCAAAAAGACGAGCCGATGTAGACTTGCTGCTGTCTAGGCTTAACGAAGAAGACGCCCTAAAAAACACCGTAGTAATTGTATCTACTTTATTTGAATCATTGGTGTTAAGTTATTTAGCGCCCTATGTTGCGTGTTCTATGGCAGAATATTTTTGGCAAGATCTAGATCAAGATGCCATTATTATTTACGATGATTTAACCAGCCATGCTATGGCTCACAGAGAAATATCGCTGTTAGCAGGTGTTAGCCCGGGGCGAGACTCATATCCAGGTGATATGTTTTATGCTCATAGTAGCCTACTCGAAAGAGCTGGTCGCTTAGCTAGGAACACTAAAACACTAACTTCGTTCCCAATGGTACATGCTGCCAATGGTGATATTACAGCTTATTTGCCAACAAACATTATGTCTATTACCGATGGCCAATGGATACTTGATATGGATATCTTTAGAGACGGTGTAAGGCCGGCCTTAAACACTGGTTTAAGCGTTACTCGTGTTGGCGGTGTGGGCCATAACAAGCGACAGCACGAAATTGCCGGTAGAGTTATGAAGACTTTAGGTTCGTATCGACAGGCCCTAGAGTTTTCTAGATTTGGGTCTGAACTAGCCGTAGAAGCTAAGCGTGATTTAAACACGGGTAAAATTATATTTGAACTAATAACCCAATCACCGCTTGAGACATTTAGCTTAGTAGCTCAACAATTAATGTTCGAGATAGTGCTAGATTTGGGTGAGGGTGAATTGTTAGATTTACAGACACTAAAATCAAAGAGTAATGAATATGCCAGCAAAGTTAAAGAAGACGATTCCAACTACAACGATGTTAAGGCTAGCTTAAAAGCAGACAGCTTGCTGGAGATAAAGCGATGAAGCGGCCGGTAGAAATCCAAAAAGAAGTTGTAGGCATGCAAACTCTAACAGAGCTAACTAGTGTTTTTGAGGGCATTGCCAGTATGCGGATTGCTCAAATCAAAAATCAGGTTATGCAAAGTCAGAATTTTTTTGATAGGTTATGGCAAATGTATAGCCAGATGCGAGCAGGATCAATCTTTAATTTTGGTCGCCACACAATGAAGGGCGAAGAAGTTATAGAAAAAGAATTATTCGTGGTCATTACATCAGAAGGCGGATTTAGTGGTGAAATTGATCAAAAATTAATCACCTGGATGCTTAATAACTACGATAAAGAAAAGAATGACATTGTAGTTATAGGACACCATGGAGCAATGCAACTTGCCCAAAGGGGTGTGGGTTTTAAAAAGTATTACAAACTACCCGCCAAAGACCAAAATATTAATGTAACCCCAATCATTAGAGAATCACAAAAATATCGATCAACAATGGTTTATTACCAAACTTATGTGTCGTTAGCAGTGCAAGATGTTAAACGAATATCCTTACAATCTGCAGTAGAAGATCAAGGAAAATCAGTAAAAGACGGAGAAGAAATAATCAACGAATCTACTTATATTTTTGAACCTAGCATTTTTGCGGTCGTTGACCATTTAGAGCGATCAATGATGACAATTGCATTAAGTCAGGTTATTTTGGAATCTAAACTGGCCCAATACGCTAGTCGGTTTCAGGCTATGACAGCTTCGCATAAAAGAGCAAACGATACCTTGAGCGATCTAAAATTACAAGTTAACCGAGCTAAACGAGCTATCAAAGATGAGCGACTTAAAGAGATTATTAATGGTATGAGAAAGGCGTCGCACACATGACATTGGGCACAATTATTGTTGTTAAAGATTTAGTTGTTAAGGTAGAGTTTAGCTCTGATATGCCCGATATAGGCGAAATTCTTTTGGTTGATAACGAAGATAAAAGTCCCCTCTTGGTAGATAGTTTGGCAAGTGACACTATTGCTATTTGTATTAATTTAAAAGCCAGCAAGAGTATTCAAAAAGCAATGAAAGCGGCTAGAACCGAAAAGGGAATAGAAATACCGGTTGGTGATGTGGCAATTGGACGAATATTTGATGCACTGGGTGAACCACTCGATGGTCAGCCAGCGGTGCCGGCCGATTCGCCCAGGCGAAATATTTTAAAAAAGAGCGCTAAAAGTACTAGTTTTAGTATAGCTAAACCAGAAATTCTAGAAACGGGTATAAAGGTGATAGATTTCTTCACCCCGCTAGTAAAGGGCCGTAAAATTGGCGTAATTGGCGGTGCTGGTGTAGGTAAGACGGTGCTTACTATGGAGCTGATTCACAATATTGCCCGCACTGGTAAGGGTTTATCTTTTTTTGCTGGCGTTGGTGAGCGCGTTCGTGAAGGCCATGAACTATACGAAACCTTGCAAGAATATGATTTATTAAAAAATACATGCATGTTATTTGGCCAGATGAACGAAAATCCCGCCCAGAGAAGCATTATTGCTATATCAGCAACCGCTATGGCCGAATATTTTAGAGACGAAGAAAAGAAAGATATCCTGTTTTTTGTAGACAATATGTTTAGGTTTGTTCAGGCAAAAAACGAACTATCTACAATTATGGATCAGATACCAAACGAAGGTGGTTACCAGCCTACAATCTTTTCTGATATGAAAATCCTACAAGATCGTTTAAGCTCTAACGAGAACGGATCTATAACCAGCCTGCAAACTATATATGTACCTGCCGACGATTTATCAGACCCAGCTGTACAAGTTATTGCTCATGAGTTAGATTCTACAATTGTGCTTAGTCGTAAGGTAGCCGAGCAAGGTATTAGGCCAGCGGTGGATCTTATTTTGACCACCTCTAGCTTGTTGTCGCCAGATATTGTAGGAGATAGACATTATATGCTAAGTGTTAGAGTCCAGTCGGTTCTGCAAAAATACGAACAACTAAAAGGAATTATAGCAATTATCGGTGAAAGCGAATTATCTCCGGCAGATAGAGCCGAATACGCCAAAGCCAAAAAGCTTATTCAGTATTTTACCCAACACATGTTCGTAACCGAAAAGTTAACCGGTATGAAGGGCGAATATTACAGCCGAGATGACACCTTAAAGGGAATAGAAGAAATATTGGTATAAAACGGTGTTTAATAAAGACCCTAAAGCAGGCCAAGATAATCAAGAACCCAAGCTGCCAAAAGGTAAGTTTCGGCTTAAAGTTCACGCCCCATTCAAGGTGTATTATGACGATGTTGTAAGTAGTATATCAGCCGTTAATGCTACTGGCCCGTTTGATATATTGGGCGAACATCATAATTTTATTACACTTTTAAGCCCGTGCGAGCTGGTTATTAGGCAAGAAACCGATTCGGCCGATCCGACAAAAATAAAAATAACCAGAGGTATTATGCAGGTCAAGACCAACGATGTCGTAGTGTTTTTAGATGTCTAAATTTGGATATTTGATAATAGATATTAGATGTTAGATATCTATAAACAATAATATTTTAAGCTCCTTCCATCATCCAATATCTAACATCTAATATCTAATCTATAACTATATAATCAAATGCACAGCTACCAGAGGCACCATTTGTGGAATTGATACTAAATCCCCCGGTTGTCCTGTTTACATAATAATTTAAGTTTGCACAGCTTGACCCCACTGGAGTTATTACTACATGAGGTGTTTGGGTAAATCCATTAGCAAAAGAAATATTTGCAATTACCCCTGCTCCACCACCTGGTCCAAAATTAACGCTAACTGTACCAGCCGTGTCTGTACCACTAATACTCACCGACCCCGATCCGCCAACCGCTCCGCCCCTAGTGACTCCGGGCGTTGGGCCACCGGCATCGATATGTCTATTAATTTGAATATCTTGGTTAAGAATTAAACGATCTACACTTAATGCTGGTGCTGATATTTGCCCACTAAATGATGCACTACCACCTACTGACAGGTTTTGTTGCACCGTTAAGGTTCCTTGAACAGCGGTGTTTCCAGCAACCGATAGGTTATTTGCAACTTGCACATTCTCAAAAGCGCTTGTACCGGATACATTTAACCCAGGCAGGCTAAGTTCGCCACCTATTCTTATTGTGCCAGCTACATCTAGACTATCTCTTACCAAAACTCTGCCGTTAAAAACCGAATTTGATGATATTGTTAGGGTTTGTTGAGGATCGCCAATTTGCTGATCACTAGAAGCTAGCTTTTCTAGATCTTCTTGTGATAACGGCTGGTTACCAATTGCGCTGGTATCCAGGGTTTTTTTAGCATTATTGTAACCAACAAATATAGCAATGCCGGATAATGCTAATATTAAAATAAACAAAAGTAGGTAAATATTAAATCGGTCAACTAGGCCTTGAATTTTTTGACCGAAACCCTTTTTAGGTACAAATCTTTGGGTTGAATCATCTTGCTGTGAGCTGTTCGAGCTATCAGTGCTATCTAAAGACCCCGTAGAACCATTGGTAGATTCGGGTTTGTTACTAACAGTATCTTCGTTATCTAGCCTGCTGTCGTTTGGGTTGTTTTCTGTATTTGTATCCATTCGTTTATCGCCACCCTAGTGTTGTCTTGGTACTTATTGTACAACAAAACCAACAAAAAACGCTAGCGGTTTGATTAAAAATCTCGAATATCTTATACTGTTATTAACTGCGGGATAATAAATAGTATGAAAATAATTAGACAACACCGATTTTTAAGTAGTATATTTATTGTTTTGTTTGTTTTTTCTATGGCCATTCCTAACTTGTTTGTTACCGCTTATGCGAAACCTACTCACACATCGCCAAGTTACGGTGTAGACGAGGTATTTTTTGGTTCTGGTGGTGTTAACGATGCTAACTCGGCAAACTACAATGCCCGTGCTAGCTTGGGCGATTTAGGAGTAGGAAATTCGGCAAGTAGTTTATATCAGGCATATGGCGGTTTTACGACTACTGATGAACCTTTCCTAGAATTTGTTGTTAATGCTTCTACCGTTGATCTTGGCGTTGCAACCAACTCTAACGCCAGTACTGGTTCAGCGACATTCACAGTAAAAGCTTATTTGGCCGAAGGCTATGTGGTAGCTACTACTTCCGATCCTCCTAAAAACGGCACTTATACACTTGCTGGTATGCCTACCACTGACATATCTAGTCCCGGAACCGAACAATTTGGTATTAATTTGAGAGCAAATACAAGCCCTACTAATATCGGAGCCGATCCAGTACAGATACCAGATGCTTCATTTAGTTTCGGACAAGTGTCTAACGGTTACAACACAGTCAACCAATTTCGTTATGTAAAAAACGAAATAATCGCTTTTAGCAACAGTAGTAGTGGAATTACTCAATACACCATGACATATTTAATGAATATCAATGAAACAACTCCGGCTGGTACTTACATTATGAATCACAACCTCGTAGCTACGGCTACTTATTAACAGCTGTGGAAAACTATTATATTTTTTCGTATTGTAATTTTTAATATTATGTTAAAGTAAAGTTACCCAACCAAAATAAATAA
>JALOQO010000082.1 GCA_025453305.1 Patescibacteria group bacterium
CTTATGCTAACCCTGGCGCCGGTATCAAGCAAGTACAAGCAGCCGCTAAAGCAGCTAATGCACATGACTTTATAACTAATTTTGAAAAGGCTTATGACACTGAGATTGGTGAAAGGGGTTTAAAACTTAGCGGTGGCCAAAAACAAAGGATAGCGATTGCGCGAGCTTTCTTAAAAAATGCACCAATTTTGATCTTAGATGAAGCCACGAGTAGTCTTGATAATAAAAGTGAATCGCTAGTTCAAGATGCTCTAAAGAAATTAATGCAAGGTCGTACAACTATAATTATTGCCCACAGACTAACCACAATATCCCATGTTGATAAAATCATAACCCTAAAAAACGGTAGAGTAGACGAATACGGAACGCCGGCCGATCTTGCACTAACAGGTGGTATTTACTCTAAACTATTGGCAATTAGTTCTAAGCAAAACGATAGAACTAAAAAGCAGTTGATGCAATATGAAATTGATGGTTAATTTGATATACTTTAATTTATATAGTTAGTAATAGATAATTCTGCGAGGTATAAATATGGCTGTAAAAAAGGCAAAAATTATTAAAGTAAAAAAATCCAACAAAAGCGATAATGAAAAACTAAAACTATTGCCCAGGTTTAGCTTGTTCTTTTTTGATAGGCCTAGGTTTACGGCGATTTTATTTTTGTTTATATTTTTGTTTGGGGTTGCTAGCTATACAACTCTGCTTAAGCGCGAAGGTTTTCCCAGCATTAGTTTTCCGGTTGCCAGTATAATTGGAACATATATAGGTGATGCCAGAACCGTTGATCAGAAGGTGGCGCTGCCAATATCAAAAGCTGCTCTAGAACAAGAAGGTGCAAGTACTGTTCAGTCACAAGCATTCGACAACTTTTTTAATGTATTTGTTCAGTATCAAGAATCGGTGAATGCCCAAGAAGCAGCAAAAGAACTTGAGCAAAAACTTAAACAAGATAAAATAATACCACCACAAGCGCAAGTTAAAGTAAGCGCACCTTATTTTAGCCCCGCAGGTGTACAGCTAGACCCGGTTGATATTGGAATTTCTGTATATGCTAAAAACAATCAAGATATCTCAAAATTAATAGCCGATGCTAATAATGTCGTAGATCAACTTAACAAAAAACAATTATCAACCGTTGAAAACTTTTTCTTGGTGAATCCTTTTGAAAAAGCTGTAAACCCTTTTACGGGCCAATCACAAGTAGTACAGCAAAGTTTTGACAGATATGGTAGTAGAGAAGCCGACCAAAATCAATTTTATAACTCGGTACTAGTTGGCGTAACTAAAGCTGATGGTGCTGATATTTTAGAATTTGACCAGCAAGTAAGAACGGCCCTAGATAGTGTTAGCAGTCAAGATGAATTTACCGGTACCAGTATGGTGGTGAGTGCTAGTTTTGCTACGGATATCAAAGATAACATCTCTGAACTGCAAAGAGAATTATTAATTGCCCTGGTTGCAGTTTTAATTATTGGATCACTAATAATCGCCATAAGAGCTTCGTTAATTACAGTTTTGTCGCTTATAATGATTATATTTTCGGTAATAGGCTTACTTTACCTGATAGGCTATACATTAAATGTAATTACTCTATTTGCGTTAATCTTGAGCCTGGCTTTAATTGTAGACGACACAATTATTATGGTAGAGGCAATAGATGCTCAACGGCGAAAGCAAAAAGATGCTCGTAAAATTGTAGCCGAATCTACCAGAAAAATTAGCCGTGCTATGCTAAGTGCTACATTTGTGGCCATTTTAAGTTTTGCACCATTGCTATTTGTTAGTGGTATTTTGGGGTCATTTATTAGGGCTATACCGGTTACGGTTATTGCCGCACTTATTATAAGCCTAATAGTTTCACTAACCTTTATACCGTTCCTGGCAAGATTCATAATGTTAAGAAAAGGTAGTGTTGGTAAAGAAGGTGCCGAAGATTTTGCGGCAGGGTTCGAAGAAAAAATTGCCAATTTTATTACCAAACCAATGATGTGGGCAAAGGGTTCGCCCAAAAAACTTAGCCTAGTTGGTATTACCGCTCTTTTTGTGGGTTTTATGTTTATTGCTATTGGCGGTTATTACGGCACAAAAGTATCATTTAACATATTTCCATCATCTAAAGATACTAATAATATGCAAGTTACCTTAACATTTAATCCTGGTACCAACCTAGAAGAGTCGCAAGTAATTACCGATACGGCTAATGATATAATTGCCAATTCTTTAGGCGAATATTTAAACTTTGGTTCACTCTATAATAGTGGCAACGAAAGATCGGCAACATTATCGATTACTCTTGTTCCGTATAAAGATAGAGGACCTAAATCGCCAGAGCTAGTTGCCCAAGTTCAGAAAGATTTAGACGAACAGCTTAAGGGTGCGCAAGCTAAAGCTGTTCAGCTTGATGCCGGCCCACCAGCACAGGCTTTTACGGTTATAGTAGTAGATGATAACAGACGGGGTTCTTTTAGGCTAGCTAACGATGTTGCTAAGTTTATGGAAACTCTAACCGTTACCAGACCAGACGGAACGGTAGCCAAGGTAACAAATGTCACACAACCCAACCCTGATCAGTTTGTTAGGGTAGATTCTGTAGAACGGGTTCCGGTTAGCGCCGAATTTGACGGATCAGACACCTCTAGACTGTTTATCTTGGCAGAAGAAGCGGTGAATCAGGCTTTTCCACCTAGTAAAGTTGAATCTTATGGCCTAGAACAAGACGCTTTGCAGTTTGACTTGGGCCAAGAGGCCGAAAACCAAGAAAGTTTTGCTGCTCTTCAGATAGCCTTTCCTTTAGTGCTGTTAGCGATCTACATATTACTTGCAGTACAATTCAGATCCTTGCTGCAGCCACTGTTAATATTTATGGCAATACCGTTTAGTCTTTTTGGTATAAGTTTAAGTCTGTACTTAACCAGCAACCCGTTCAGCTTTTTTGCTATGCTCGGATTCTTTGCACTTATTGGCCTAAGTATTAAAAATACTATACTCTTAACTGACTACGCCAATCAGGCTCGTAAAGCTGGTAAAGGAGCAGTAAATGCTATTTCTGACTCACTGAAAGAGAGGTTCCGCCCACTGATATCCACAAGCCTTACTGGTGCAGTGGCAATAACCCCTCTGGCAATTATCAGCCCGTTTTGGCAAGGCTTAGCGGTATTAATTATATTCGGGTTACTATCAAGTACCTTTTTGGTGCTTACGGTGTTCCCTTATTATTACTTGGGGGCAGAATTACTAAAAAACAATATTAACAGAACAAAGGGGGTTATATTAACCATTTCATTAATCATCGCCACCCTTGCTCTAAATTTAACATATACAAAGCTTTTTGATTCTAGCATCTTGGTGCTAGTAGCAACATTAATAACCTTCATTACATTGTTTGTTTTGATAGTTATATATGCTTATAAAAGATATGGTCAAAAATTAGTTAACTAAAAATAATATTGTGATATCTACCATAGCC
>JALOQO010000083.1 GCA_025453305.1 Patescibacteria group bacterium
AGCTCTTATACCCGGCACATCTCGTAGTGGAATAACCATATTAGCAGGGCTTAACAGTGGTTTAAGCGCTTCTAGGGCGGCCGAGTTTAGCTTTTTGCTGGCAATACCTACAATTGCCGGTGCAACCATAAAAGTCTTTTTTGTTGATGGTGGGTATAGTTATGTTGTTCAAAATCCAGGTGTAGTTTTGGCTGGCAATTTGGCGTCGTTTATTAGTGGTGTTTTAGCTGTTAGTTTTTTGCTTAAGTTATTAAGCAAGCGGGGACTAAAAGATTTTGGCTGGTATAGAATAGGTTTGGCTGGGTTATTAACCGTACTGTTGTTAACTGGTATACTATAAATGTATACAAAAGAATTTAATACAAGGATTACCCAAATGGAAAGAACACTAGTTATATTAAAACCCGATGCAGTACAACGCGGAATAGTCGGAGATGTTATTAGCAGGTTCGAAAAAACCGGCCTAAAGTTAGTTGGCGTAAAAATGATAACCGCCGATAAAGACACTCTAGATAAGCACTATCCATCAGACAGAAAAGAATTTATAAACGGCCTTGGTGAAAGAACCCTGCAGAGCTACAAAGAAATGGGTCTAAAACCAGAAGAGCAGTTTAAAGATGTAACTCCACATGCTATTGGTATGCTGGTTAGGCAGTGGTTGGTTGACTTTATGATGAGCGGGCCGGTACTGGCAATTGTACTAGAGGGCCCACATGCTATAGAGATTGTTCGCAAGATTGTTGGATCTACATTACCGCAAAAAGCAGTACCCGGGACAATCAGGGGAGATTATTCTTTTGATTCATCATATTTAGCTAACAGTGCTAACAGGCCGGTTCGCAACCTCATACATGCATCTGGATCAACAGAAGAAGCCGAGTTTGAGGTTGGGTTATGGTTTAGCGAAAGCGAGATACACGAATACGACACCGTTCATCACCGCCATATGACCTCGTAAATGTTTACCAACATCATATGTACTACTAAAAATATTTTGGTTTTTTAGCTATTCTATAAAATTTCTATATTTTTAATTTTTCAACTAGTTTAATAACTTTACTTTCTGTAGGATCATAAAACCCTTCAAATGCATTGGGTTGTGGAACGGGAAACAATTCGGGCTCGTTTTCAAGTCTAGGAAAAATATGAAAATGTAAATGATTTACCTTTATGCCATTCGGTGCTTGCAGTGGTTGATGTTTTTGCATTATTCCGGTGCCGTGACCTATATCGAGTAGTTTTGCTAATCTACCGAGTTCTCTTATTATAGCCGAACTTTCTTTATCGGTTAATTGTTCTAATATTTCTGCATGTCTGTTAGGTATGACTAAGCAATGACCTGGGCGGAACCAAGGGACTGAAACTAAAGAAGTAGCCCATTTTCCTAAATGAATTGTTCGCCAAGCAAATTGTTCGGGTTTGCAAAATACACAGCTTTCAGTATCGGGCATAAGTCGATTCTAACAGCAATTACTTTAGATCCAAAGGATAAGCAAATTTGGTACCCCCGAACAGAATCGAACCATTATCTTCTCCTTAGGACGGAGTTGCTCTATCCATTGAGCTACGGGGGCTCGCTACATATAATACATTATTTAAATAAATTATGCCTTAGTCATATTAAGCTTTTTTTGAATAAATAGTTGTACAATATAAGTATAAACACTATGTCAAACCAATATTTTGCAGACCAGTTCGAGGACGAAGAAGTTCTATTTGTTTTTAGAAAACACCCTATAATTATGCGCAAAGGCCTTATCGTTGCCAGCCTAGGGCTACTTTTCCCGGTGCTGGTAGTTTTTGTACTGACCTTCATACCCAGCTTAACACCGTCTATGAATCAATTTTATTTTAGCCTGGCGGTGGGTTTGGTTTTATTTATTGTAGGATTGTTTCCTGGCTGGATAACTTGGTATTTTAGTGTTTTTGTTGTAACCGACCAAAGATTTATTCAGATTACCCAAGAAGGATTTTTTAAAAAAAGTGTGATTGATATCGGTATGGATAAAATCCAATCTGTATCATACGAGGTTAGGGGTATAGAGCAAACAGTACTGGGCTATGGTACAATAGTTATACAGACATATGTTGGAGAGCTTGTGTTACGACACATACATCACCCACAAGCTATTCAAAAGCGTCTGGTTCATACACTGCGAGAGCTAGGTATGAACGCCAATATGGCCAATCAACAAGTAGATGAGCAATAAGAAATATTCAATACCAGGTAGCCAAAAGGCTCGTAGGTTTGTAAAACTGCGGCCTAAAAAAAACAAAGCCAGTTCGGTAAACGAAGGGGCTGTGCCTCGTATTACCAACGATACTGTTAGTAAGCATAGAGAAGAAGTAATTTCTGGTGCTAAGAAATATGTTTATCCCCTAAGGCAGTCTAGGCACAGAATTGTTTTAATTTCGATGATAATTTTAGGGACAATAACTATTGGATTCTTAACATTTATGATCGTTAATTTATATGTCTTACAAACAACTTCACAGTTTGCATACCAGGTAACTAAGTTTCTGCCTTTTCCGGTAGGTCGCATTGGATCTTCGTTTGTAGCATACGAAAATTATCTGTTCGAAATGAGGCATCAGATACATTACATAGAGTCGCAACAAAATGTAGATTTTAAGGGCGAAGGTGCTCAACAACTAGAGGTACTAAAACAAGACACCAAAGAAATGGTACTAAACGATGAGTATGCTTTAGGTATTGCTCGTGATAAAGGTATAGTGGTGTCCGAACAAGAAGTAACCGATCAAATAGAACTGTTAAAAAGGCAAAACAAGCTAGGCAACGATGACAAGGTGTTCGAAGATGTACTAAAGAGTTATTATAATTGGGATTTGAGTGATTTTAGGCGCAAAGTAAAACAACAGTTAATAAATGCAAAAGTAACAAGAGCCCTGGATCCTTCTGTTAAGCAAAAAGCCGATAAAGCTATGGCCGAGTTAAAAGCTGGTGCATCGTTTAAGGATGTAGCTGTAAAATATTCAGACGATCCAGCAACTAAAGAAAAGGGTGGAGCAGTAGGTTATTTGGTTAGCATAGAGGATCGTAATGTGCCACCACAAACTCTAGATGCTATAAGTAATCTAAAACCAGGCCTGATATCGGAAATTATTGATTTAGGAAACGAGGCTGGCTTAGAAATCATTAGATTAGATGCCGTAGAGGGTGGAAAGTACAAGATTTCTAGAATATCATTTAGCTATAAAACACTAGACGAATACCTAAAAGATATCAAAAAAGACAAAAAGTCTGCTTGGTTTATTAAAACCCCAGAAACCACCACAGACGAACCTACAACCCAGCCCTAGTCTAAATAATAATTAGTTTGGTTCGAATAAATAAAATAACTCCCATCAAGGAGTTATTTGTAATACAATTGGCGGGCCCGACCGGATTCGAACCCGAAGAGTGCCAGTGGCACTATGA
>JALOQO010000084.1 GCA_025453305.1 Patescibacteria group bacterium
CTGAAAGGTGCGAGTAGCCGGGTTTTTACCCGACCACCGTCCGGTTGTACGCGCTACTAAATTAGCAAGTTCAGTGGTGGTAGCAATTGGCCTACCCTTAGCAATTGCTCGCGCTATCTTATTAGCCTTTGGCTCTTCGCCATAAACTCTTAAAATGCGCGCAATATCGGCTTCTTCCCACTCGTTTACTATGGTGGCAGCTGTTAAAAGTTGCCTGTTATCCATACGCATATCAAGTGGGCCTTCTGCCATAAAACTAAAACCACGACTCGCCTTGTCAAGGTGCTGTGACGATACGCCTAAATCTGCCAATATAAGATCAAATTTAGCACCTTCTTGGACAAGACTTTCCGCAGCAGAATAAAAATCTCTATGAAAGATTCTTACCCCTGTCTTACCATATTCGGCAACTAAATAATCATACGCAGCTTTGTCGCGATCAACCAATACGGTATCAATGTAGTTCTTCGTTTTTGAAAGCACAATTTTAAAGTGCCCACCAAAGCCAGCGGTTGCGTCTAAATAACGTTCGCCTTCTTTTGGATTCATCGCAGCGATGACTTCATTTAATAATACTGGTTCATGCATATTTTTTGTGTTTGTTTTTGCAAGGTCACCGATTCAGTAGCCAACTATTTTGTTTTTGATATATTTTTGTTTTTGTAGTTTTATGTTCTAGAGTTAATGTGTCATAAATGCTGGCTTTTATCAAATGCGAATTTGAAAAATTTGCTTATAATGTGTCAGCTGACTGCAATAACCTTTTTGTTAGAACATAAGAGACTTATGTGTGAGGTGGAGTTTTGGGAGGTGTTTTGCTTATAGAAATGTGCGAGGATTTTTATAGTAGTTCCTTTATAATTCTACTTGTTGACTACCGAATCGCTAACCTCGAGTCGGTTTTTTTAGTGTTAAATTGTTAATGTTCGATCAGATTACCTAGCGGTCAAACGCCAGTAAGCGCCTGCCCTAACAGCAACAATATCCTTGGTGATATTCGCATAATCAAGTAAATGTTGTTCCAGGGTTAGCCTACCCTGTTTTTCGTCTAGACTGGTGGCGGTTTTACCACTCCTAAAACGAACATTTAAATCAGCCACAGATTCATCTAGAATGTGACCGTTAAGTTCGGGCTCAACTTTAGAATCCCAAACTTCTTGCGAATATAGATGCAAATATGCACCAAATCCTCTTGTTACGACTACACCGCTTTTGAACTCGCCCCGAAGTTCTGCTGGTATGCTAAGCCTGTGCTTATCATCGAGCTTCCTTTCGAAGTAGTCTACGGTGGCCATTTTTTAATCTGTCTAGTGGTTTTTTTATTTTGTTGTGGTGTGACCCACTTTTCCCCACTAACCCTAGTTTACTACCCACCACTACCCACTGCAAGTACAAAATATCAAATATCTTGACATATTACCCAAGTTATCCACAGATTGCTATATAGTGTGGATAAATACGCTACAGGTGGTGTAGTTATGTTTAATTACACCCTACATATACTTTACCGCTCAAATCCCCTGATGTTGTATTTTTTAGATATATATATAAACTTAGCTAAAGTATAGTTTCATTATTTGGCGGGCTATTATATCAGAGTCATGCCTTATTAAACTTCGGCTAGATGCGATTTTATCTGATTTATTGTATTTAGTTACTTTTCTTGATATCAAATTGTAACCCTTGGCTTTATAATGTTCTCTTAAGAGCATCTCTTTATCATACTCAACACCAAATTCTTGATCCCGATTATATTTTGCCAATAAGTTTTTATTAGGCTCTTGAGTATTATATAACACGAAATCCAGCACCGGAGCTCCTATAAATCTTTCTATTTCGCTAGCAAAATCATTCACCCTAAAACCATCTGTTTGGCCGGGCTTGGTTACCAAATTGCAAACATATACAATTCTAGCCCTGGTATTAGTGAGTGCTTTTTTTATTCCTTTAACCAATAAGGTTGGAGCTAAACTCCCGTACAAGTTACCCGGGGCTATTACCACCAAGTCTGCGCCTTCTATCGCTTCTTTGGCAACAGGATTAATTTTTGCCAGAGGATACAGCCCTAGCCTAGGCTTTTCTTTACCAATATTTAGCTTCATATTACCAATTTTAAACTGTCCAATAACATCTTTTTTGTTATTTTTATGAAGAATAAGGTTAACATTACTAAGAGTTACCGGTACCACTCTTCCTTTTACATTCAGAACTTCATCAGCAATATCAACTGCTTCTGCAAAACTGCCAGTCATCTTCTCGAGCGCTGTTAAAAACAAATTTCCAAAAGCATGACCTTTTAATGTACCTTCCTCGAACCGATAGTTAAACAACTCTCTAACTTTTGGTGAATCAGACAAAGCCACCAGACACTGCCTAATATCGCCCGGTGGCAAAACACCTAACTCGTCCCTAAGTTGCCCGGTAGACCCACCGTCGTCTGCCATATTAACTATTGCGGTTATATCACTAGCATAATTTTTAAGACCCGAAAGTAAAGTAAACCCCCCAGTTCCGCCACCAATAACAACAATTTTAGCCCCTTTTATTTCCATTTGCCTACTATAATTTTCTTTCTTTGATTTGCTCGGCAAACCACAAAGCACTAGGCCGAATAGTTCGCTTCATTCCGTGTTCTCTATCTACTTCTACTAACCCAAATTTTGGCCACCATCCGTAAGCCCATTCAAAATTATCAAGTAAACTCCAATGCAAATAGCCAAATATTGGAATATTTTGACTAAGGGCGGTATCTATCGCTACCAGTGTCTCCTCTAGCCACCATTTACGGTATTTATCCTTTTCATCTGCCACGCCGTTTTCGGTAATTATTATTGGTTTATTAGGATAATGATAAGCGATTCTTTGTAATAACGGCAGGATAGATTGCGGTTCCATATACCAACCCAAATCATTTACCGGATAGTCGGGGTTTATCTTTTTAAACGCACGATAGTAATCGGTATGATAATTATTAAAACCTATAAAATCTTGTTGCTTAACGGTGCGGTTAAGCCACCACCAATTCCAACTGTAACGCATCACCTTAACTACTATCTCATCTAGCCAATGGCCCGGTCTGTAAGCCTGTATATTTACTAGCTGATGTGCTGCACCAACCTTAATATCGGGATATTTTTGTTTGATTATTTTATATGCTTTTCTGTGGGCTACTGCCAAATTATTAAAAACATACATGGCTAAGGGTTGGTTCTTTTTTTGCGGTGGCCATTCACCATCTCCGTAGCTCAAACCCATATATACATTTGGCTCATTTATTGTTAATACATAATTTACATCATATAAAAGTTCGTCTGTAATCTTTTTTACAAATCTTTCGAAATATTTAATGTTTCTTCGTTTTTCAAAG
>JALOQO010000015.1 GCA_025453305.1 Patescibacteria group bacterium
AAAGCTAAACAAGAAGTCTTCTATTGGTATAGTGCCCATTTTAAAACCAATAATTGCATCGGTGCCATAGGTGACAATCGGAATACTCGTTAATATCGTATTAAAGATCAAAAACAAAGCAAGTAAAATAACCTGAAAAGTCCAAAATCTTGCAGTATATGTAATCCTGGAAACTAATAGTAACACTACCGTTAGTAACGAAACCAATGCTACCGTTCGGGTGTAGCCATTCTCCCAATGATTGAACAGCATCCATACCGATAATCCTCCCACTATACCTAGACCCAAAAAAGGCCAAGCTAGCGCAGATGGCTTATCGTTAATAAACTTTTTAACTACTCCCCAGACATATATCATTGCAAAAGGTACAGTAATAAAAAACAACCATTCCTCCATGGGTATACCAAATAGTTTTGGACCAAGCAAATAATCACTATTAAAACCCCAGTGGCCTTGGCTAGTTGCCCAAATATCCCACAAAATAAACGGAAAACTAACCAGTAAATAAGCTGCCAGCAGAGCAATTGGATGCTTATGTGGTTTTACATCTGTTTTAAAACTTAGCACCAAAACAGGTACAAAAATTAGGATGTTTATTATTAGATATAGCGCACTACGCATGGACAGACCTCACTAACGCCCGCCCCACCACGCGGTATTTACTTGGTTTTACCTTTCTATCAAACACCATAAAAGGATTTTTTGCAATAGTAGTTGCCGTCCAATTGTACATATCAACCGCGGTTCTTAGGGCTATCCGCTGGGTTCTGGGCACATATTTAAATCCCTTTGATGCTTGTTTTTGCCAATCATTATATAAAGCCAGCTGGGCATCAATAAATTCCCGGTATGCTGCGGGGTGTTTATAGGCATATTCTTTATTTAGCTCTTTTAGGCCAAATTTATTTAATTGATCTTTGGGTAAATATCGGCGCCCTAGGGCTATGTCTTCGTTGATGTCTCTAATAAAATTAATATATTGCATTGCTCTACCTTGTAGCATAGCGGCCTCATACCCCTGCTCTGGCACTCCTATGATTTTTGACATCATAAGCCCTATTACCTCTGCCGACCCATGCATATATTTAATTGTTTGGTTCAGTGTTTTGTATTCTTTAATACTTAAATCATCTGACATAGCACCCAAGAAATCACTTACCCAGGACTTTTCAAAATTATACTTATTAAATACTTCGTGCATATTATTAACCGCCAATACAATATCTGGGTGTGTTTTAGCGCTTGGTAGCTTGCCGGTTTTTACCGCTCTTTGCCAAGCCTTTTCTAGTTGCTTAAAATGTTTTTTATCTTGCGGAACAGAATCTACAAAATCATCCGCAATCCGCACAAAACTATATAGCTTAAAGACATCTTTTCTTGTGTATTCAGGGAAAAACTTACTGCTCCAATAATAAGTAGTACTGCCTTTTTGAAAAATCTCCCGCTCTTTACTCACCGATGGTTCCTCTCGCCCACCACCTTTGCAATTATTTTACCAGATAAAACTACCATTGGCACACCCGTTCCTGGGTTTGTATATTGCCCCACATAAAATAAATTCGATAATTTTTTGCTTTGCATTCTGGGCCTAAATACTGCGCTTTGTCTTAAAGAATGCGCCAATCCAAAAGCATTCCCCCTATAAGAATTGAAACTACTTTCAAAATAATCCTGGTCGATAATTTTTTTATAAACAATATTGTTACTAAATTTGCAGTTTATTTTGTTTTCCATTCGTTTTATTAAACTATCTATTAAATCTTCTTTTTGCTTTTTTGTTGGATTTAATCCGTTAGCCATAGGGGCAAGAATGATTATATTTTCATTACCCCCTGGAGCAACAATAGGGTCTGTTTTACTAGGAGTACCAACATAAAATAGGGGATTTTCAGACCACTCTGTATGTTCAAATACCTTATCAAAATGCCCATACCAATCGGCATCAAAAAACATTGTATGATGCAAAAGACCAGTTACTTTTTTATCTACCCCCAAATAGGCTAGTACCGCACTTGGCGATAGTGTTCTCTTTTGCCAATAAGATTCTGTGTAACTTCTTTTGTTAGCCGGTAATAAATCTTGCTCAATATGATGATAATCACCGTTAGCTACAACGATATCAAAATTTATCGTTTTACCATTAACCGATATACCTGTTGCTTTGTTACTATTTGTAATTATTTTATCTACCTCGGCACTATAAACAAATTTCGCACCCTGGTCTTTTGCCAAGTTTTCAAATTGCCTTACTACCTCTCCGAAACCTCCCATTGGGTACCAAATACCAAGCTCCATATCTACATATCCAAGCAAACTATATATCCCAGGAATATTTTGCGGGCTACCTCCCATAAATACCGTCATAAATTCTAATATTTTTTGAGCATCTTGATTTTTTACATACTTGTTTACCCTGTAATGATAAGATCTTAGCCTTTCTGGCTTGCCCAACATTCTAAATGTTTTGGTATTTAAAGTGTGGCCCGTCTTAAGATAGTCTTTTTCTAGTAAATGCTCGCGAATATATCGATATTCTTTACCAGTAATATCTAAATATTTCTCTAGACCCTGCTTAACACCCGGGAACAGTTTTTCTAAATTTTCTAAACCGTTATCTTTTACAGAACTAACATCAAATTTAGAATTTTGATTATATACCCGATAAGCAGGCTTGAGTTGTACCAATTTATAAAAATCTCTTGTTTTATATCCAAAATCGGCAAAATAATCATCAAAAACATCAGGCATCATATACCAACTAGGCCCCATATCAAAAACAAAACCTTTATGCTTTTCTATTATTGCCCGTCCACCCGGTTGATCGTTTTTTTCGAACACCGTTACATCGTAACCGTCGCGACTTAAATAAGCGGCCGCAGACAGGCCACCAAAACCAGCACCAATTATCGCAACTTTTTTTGACATTACTATCTATTATATATAAGTATTTATGATTTACGAATCAGTAAATAGTTTACTAAATCTTTAAAGAAATTTTGGCTTGATTCTGGCCATTCGCCATTAGATTCAACTATTTTAATTGCAGTTTTCGCCGCCTCGCTGGCTGCCTGCTTTGTATCTTCTAGGGCGCCACTGTTGATAATAATTTTTTTACACCTATTAAATTCACTAATTGTAATATCTTGATTACCAAGACAGCTATGCAAAAAGTAAGCATCACTATCGCTGGCATTCTTTAAAGCTTTAACAATTAACATTGTTCGTTTACCTTCTTTAATATCGTCTAGGGGGCTTTTACCGGTTTCGGATTCTTCGCCAAATGTCCCAATGATATCATCGGTTAATTGGAAAACTCTGCCGGCATTTAGACCATATTCTGCCAATGGAACAATTTGTTGTTCAGTGGCCCCGGCCAACAATGCTCCTAGCTGTAAAGGATTAATAAAAGTATAGTATGCAGTTTTCCAAGATAAAATATTATAAATATCTTGCTCACTTACATCTTGAATAGCCTCGCAAAATATATCTAAAGTTTGGCCATGACCGGTTATAACAAAACATTTATTAATATTATTTAAAATAGTAACCTTAACAGAATCGTTTATAGGTAAATTAACCAAAAGATTGGTTGCATAATGTTGAGCAATTAAAAAACTACTTATCGCTGTTGCTTCTCCAAAATGTTGCGAATCTCCTTTTAGATGATTTTTTTCATGGAATTCTTTAAGCTGTATATGGGCTGTTTTTCCACCCCTTCTTGTTAAAGATCTGTCCTGAATGTCATCGGCGACCAACATATAAGTATTTAACATTTCCAGAGCACAAGCTGCTCTTATAATTACATCCTGTTCTTTGCCTCCGAACATTTTATATGTTTCTATGGCCAAAGACCCTCTAATTCGTTTGCCGCCTCTCATTAAAACATCTATAAATGCCCTGACTGCCTGCGTAGGATATTCACCGAATTGTTCTGCTGTTTCTGCGATTAAATTATCGGCCACATATTTTAAGTCAGCATCTAGGGCTTCTTTGCGAGCATTTAAAATTGTACTTAGATTAATAATGCTTTGGCTTGTATGACTACTGGTTTTACTTTTAGACATATTAATAATCTTATTATTAGCTTATATTAGATAAATTTTAACGCCTTTTCTGCTTGATAATAAAACTCTTCTAATGTTCCTTGGTTTTCGATAAACGAATCGGCCACTTCTTTTACTTTTGCTAGATTAAAATCAGCATCGGTTATACCACTACTAAGTTCTTTTTCTTCGCCTAACCTAAATTCCTCTAGGCTTAAGTTAACTTCACCATCTCTTGCACTATTTTTTGTACGATTATATCTAAGCTCAATCGGAGCGTCTATATAAAGCAAGATCCCACCTAGCTCTTTTATAACCTTGGCCTCGCCTAAAGATCTAATTCCGGTTACTATAACCCCGGCATAGGTACGAATGCTGTTGTGATATCTATCTATTGCTTTATCAACCAGCACTGTAGCGCCATATTTGTGCCTTAATTCATCGGCTACTTCTAGCAAAATCGGTCGCTCAACAGATCCTCGCTCCATTTGAGCAATTTCCCTTACAATATCACCGGTACTAATATGCATTAAGCCGTATTTTTCTTGTAGGTATTCAGCCAGACAATCCTTGCCGCTCCTAAATGTTCCAGATATTCCAATAATCATAGTTCTTACCTAATATAGTCTAACAGTTTTTTACTTTCTTTGTGCTTTCTAAGTTTGGCAAGTGCCTTGGCCTCTATTTGTCTGATTCTTTCACGGGTAACGCTAAACTCATGACCTACCTCTTCTAGTGTATGATTTCGGCCATCGTCCAAACCAAACCGCATTCTGATTATTTTTTGCTCTCTTTCGCTTAGGCCGCTAAGTAGTTCCTGAACATGTTCTTTGAGTAGCTGATTGGTTGCAGATTCTTCTGGTGTAATGGTATCTTCGTCTTCTACAAAATCGCCCAGAACCGATTCGTCTTCGTCATCGCGAACAGATTGGTCAAGACTGTGAATATCTTGCTTGATTTTCATTATATGCTCGACCTTTTCTACTTCCATATCCATTTCTTTGGCAATTTCTTCATTAGTTGGCTCGCGGTTAAGTTCTTGAGTTAGCCGTCGCTGGGTTCTTAATAGTTTATTAATAGTTTCTACCATATGCACAGGTATACGAATAGTTCGCGCCTGATCGGCAATTGCCCTAGTTATAGCCTGCCGAATCCACCAAGTAGCATAGGTACTAAATTTAAAGCCTTTATCTGGGTCAAATTTTTCTACAGCTCTAAGTAAACCGGTATTACCCTCTTGAATTAAATCTAATAAATCTAAACCCCGTCCGACATATCTTTTTGCAATACTCACAACAAGTCGCATATTTGCCTCGGCCATCTTATCTTTGGCTCTTTTATCGCCCGCCACAACCCTTTGGGCTAAATCTAGCTCTTCTTCTGACGAAAGCAATGGTATTTTACCTATTTCACGCAAATACAACCTAACCGAATCATCTGACACATCATCTAATAATGCTGCTTGATTTGCCATTATTTCTTCGTCGTCTTCTTCCCATTCTTCTTCTATACTTACCACTAAATTATCTTCTGCGATTTCGGGGGCTTCTACCTCTACTCCAGACTCGGCTAGTTCTCCAAATAATATATCTAGTACTTCAATATTTTCTGGAACGGCGGGTAAAAATTCATGAACATCTTTACTGCTAACCTTACCAGTATTACCTGCTATTGCCAGTAATTTTGCCTTGATTTCAGCAATATCCTGCTTAGGATCTTCTGCCATATTTAATTACTTATCCTTTCCTTAACAATTGATTATATTCTTCTAAAAGCTTTGCCACCCGTTTATCGTCTCCAGCCTCTTCTGCGGCCCTAATTGATTCGGACAATTCAATTTTTTTAGTTTGTATATGTTTGGTTTTTAGTTTCTCTATTAAAACTTGCAGCTCTCGCAATTTTTCATTGGCATCAAAGCCGGCGTAGAGTTCTTCTGCTTTTAACAAAAGTATCTTAGCATAATCCTCAACATCTTTCAAATCTTCAGGGATATCGTTAGTTATGGTAGTATGTGGGTTTTCGTTTATATACTGAAAAATTCTTTGCCGCTCTGGCGTGCTAAACACCATATCACTAGTATCTGATGTTTCTAAAACCCTCCGGGTAATAGAATAACTCACCAATAATGCCAATAATTGGTCTTGGTATAAATCGGGGTCTGGCTTTGTAACAGAAACAGACGATAAAGACTTGTATTTATGGGTTTTATTTTTAGAAATCATTTCTATTTTGCTAGTAATAGCCTCTCTGCTAACGCCGGTTATTTTAGACAGTAGTTGAATATAGTGATCTCGTTCTACCGAATCTTGCAACCTACTAACCATTGTGGCTAATATATCACTAAACTGTTTCTTGCCGTTGGCCGTTGTTAAGTCGTAAATTTCTTTATATCTATCTATCAGCCAATCTACTGCGTATTGGGGAGTATTTATAGCCTCCTCCCACAGACTAGTATTTAAACTAATTAAATCATCTGGATCTTTGCCGGCGGGTAATGAAATTATTGTTAGCTGAACACCAACACCTTGAGCTACATCAATTGCCCTCTCGGCAGCCGCAATACCTGCCTTATCTTGATCAAAACATAATCTAATATCGTTCGTAAACCTTTGCAATGCTTTTAGTTGATAACTAGTTAGCGCCGTACCGGCAGTAGCAACTACATTGCGAAATCCAGCCTGATGACTACTTATTACATCCATGTTGCCCTCTACAATCACTACAAAACCACTGGTTCTAATTGATTCTTTAGCTAAATGTAATCCAAATATATGGCGACTTTTATCATATAAAATAGTTTGCGGTGTATTAATATATTTAGGCTGGTTATCGTCTTTTTCTAGTAATCTAGCAGTAAAACCAATTGGCAAACCCTGGGCATCATAAAGCGGTATCATTACCCGCCCCCTAAACATATCCTTGGGCTGATTATACCTTTCACTAACCAAACCAGCCATTTTCATGGTTTCGTTACTTATGTCTTTTTTTTGTAACACCCCAACCAGGGCATTACCGGTATTTGGGGCATAACCAATTCCAAAATCTGTGATTGTTTTTCTACCTAAATGTCTTGTTTTAGTAACATACAATAAAGCTTGCTTATGCTTAAGTAGCGATTGTTGATAATATTTAACAGCCAGTTGCAAAGCGGCTGTTGTGTTATCTTTATTTTTGCGAGCAGAATTATCACCTTTTTTATATAGCGATAAGTCAACACCCGCCTTGCGAGCTAATATATCAAGAGCACCCTTAAAATCAACGCCTTCTACCTCCATTACAAAACCAAATATGTCACCACCCTTACCACTACTAAAATCATGCCAAATCTGCTTTTCTGGGCTTACCATAAAGCTAGGAGTTCGCTCACTACTAAATGGGCTTAAAGCCTTAAAATTTCTGCCCGATCTTTTAAGCTCTAAATAATCGGCAATTACATCTTCTATACTTAGCTTTTGCTTGATATCCTCTACAGCATCCATCACGTAGTAGATCCTTGATACTCAAAATGCTTATAGTTATAATCTGACAAATAATCTCGTAACATCCTATGTATTGCTTGGTGGCCTTGGGTGGTCTTTAAGTACTTCTCTCGGCGATCAGCATCGCTTTTTTTAACATATGCTTCATAGAAAATAATCTCCCAAGGCCGATATGGCTTTGTGGAAGCATTTTGACCAGCATTATGTTCTGTAATACGAACTTTTAAGTTTGTTGTCTTACCAACATATAATCTCTGGCTTAGGGTTGATTGAAGTATATATACATAGAACATAATGTTATCAAGGGCTCACTACATGATCCATATATATTAGGGTATAGGGTTTAGGGTAAAGGGTAAAGTGCTTAAGTTGGTATATTGAAGGTTTTTTGTTGTTAGTTTATAGCTAGGGCTACACATAAACCAGTCATACCAAACCACGAATCCCTATTAACAAAGCACTAGCACCTTAAACCTAAAACCTATAAACTATTATTTAGATGAATCCCGATTACGATTTTATAAACCAACAAAATACCACCAAAAGCAATATATTGGCTGGGGCTTCATTTAAGAAAAGAATAATACTAGTGTCTATTGGATTTGCGGTTTTATTTTTACTTATAATTATTATTTACAGCATTTTATTCGGTGGCCAAAAATCTACTTCGGAATCTCTGTTCCCGGTTGGTGCCGCTCAGGCTGATATCCTAGAACTTACCCGTGATGGCAAAAGCAATGTTAGGTCATCTCAGCTACAAAACACTAGCTCTACCATAGCAGTTGTTGTGTCTACCCATAATAATGAAACCATGGCGCTAATCGGCAAAAATGGATCCAAAAAAATTGCACCTTTTCAAAATAGTGAATTTACCCAGGCCCTAGAAACCGCCAAACAAGCAGGAAAATACGATGAAGCTTACCAGGCTATTTTAAATACCAAACTAGATTTATATCAACAACTTTTAAAAACGGCTTACGGCGAAATATCTGATATCAAAGTTAAAAAAACCCTAGAACAGCAATATTCACAAATAAGTACTATTAGGGGTGAGCCGACTACGCCGCAAGATTAGTAGTTAGTAGATCGTATATCGTATTTCGAATTGGTTATTATAAACCTAGCATCTAGCATCCAGAATCCAGCATCTAACATCTAAGCAATTACTAGGTTGTAGCTATGCAGTATTAAACCCTGAACTTCTTCCCAGGGCAGTTGGCCCGTCAATAAAATAGTGTTCCAGTGCTTTTTGTTAAGGTGATATCCCTCCATTACGGTTTCGTACTTTTCCCTAAGCAGTACCGATAACTGCGGGTCGCACTTTAAACTAAGTCGAAGTGGATCACTTCCCTCTGCTATTAATGCAAACATTTTACCACCTTCTTGCATTGCTACATCACTGCCCCCAGCGAAGCTGGAGCCCTGCTGTAGCTTGGGGCGCTCTGCTGTGTTGGGCTGGCGGCTCTTTTCGCTCATCGTACCTTTGTACGAATCGCTTAAAGTTCCTTGCCCGCCTTGCATAGCATCCCCATGCAAAAAGCTGGTATCTTTGTACACTTTATATACGGCGACTTCTTTGCCAAATGGGTATTCCAGCACCGCGTTGGGCATACCCAATATATAATCTTCTACTGTTTTATGATCCATCATGTAGTAGATCCTTGATGCTCAAAATGCTTATAGTTATAATCTGACAAATATTCCATACATTATAGGGTATAGGGTTTAGGGCTTAGGGTAAAGAGTTAAACAAACCATTATATGATTTTTTATATACAAATGTGCATTTATCAACCACGATTAATAATCTTTTTTAAGCTAATCTCGAAACAACATAATAAAGATTACTTAAACTATTTTTGGCCTGTTCATTGGCTTTATTTAATTTATTATAACCTACATCTGTCGACTCCACATCGTTTTCTTCTTGCATACTATCCGCCACGGCAGTTGCTGCTTTAGAAGCTTTATCTACCGAATTATTAAAGTCTCTTAAAGCACCGATTATTATTGGATTATTCGTACCGTTAACAAAGCCTGCGATTGTTTGAGTAGCTGTAGATAGATACGCGCCATGTTCTGTTTCTACTAAGCCTTCTTTAAACGAATTTACATATTCACTCAAGTTATCAATACCAGAGCCACCAATAATATTTAACTTGCCATCGCTATCTATTTCACCACCTACCCACCACATACCCTGGAATTCAAGCGATTCAAGATCTTGCTTAAGTGTTTCTAGAACTTTTTGTTTTGTAATAGGTTCAATTTCTACAGTAACGGATTCTCCATCGGGGTTTTCTAATTCCACGGTATTATTTGTAATTCTTTCGTGGGACATACTTGTTTCCGGTGGGGTTTCGTTAGGGTCTACCGGATTCGATGAAATATCATAAGCATAAACCCCCAAAGAAAAAACCACAATAGATGTAGCTATAGGATGTCTGTCAATAAAGATATTACTCTAACAAATTTACTTTTTGTTTCTTTATTTTTACCTAAACTTAAAAATGAACTGCAACATACCGCTAATGCTAGCATTGAGTTAGTTTGGTTGTTATGGTGTTGTATTATGGCAAGCTATAGACACATCACC
>JALOQO010000085.1 GCA_025453305.1 Patescibacteria group bacterium
CAATAATTTGGAATGAAACTCAAATAAGTAATACTTGTTTATGTGCTGGCCCTGAATGCACGGCTGAATATTGTCTAGGCTCTCGTGCTTTAGGCAAACCCTTATTAGAAGAATATGTGTCGGGTAATTATTATATAACAAACCCAATAGCAAAAAAGATTAATATATATTTTGAGCTTATTGCATTTGTGGTTTTTATCTTATCAACACTATATTTTATACTTTTATATAAAAAGGCAAGGGCTTGATTTATGGAAACACAAACCATATTGGATCAGATTAAGGCGGATATTGTGAAAGACAATGTCTGCCCAGATTGCGTGAAGGGTGTCACGGGGTTAGTTTTTGGTTTAGGTATTTCAATGACCGTGTTTATTGAAGGCGGGTTGTCTTTATTGATGCTAATTTTTTGGCCAATTCTTTTTATTGCCATGCCATTTTTATATATAATCGGTAAACGAAGTGAATAAAAAAAACTATATTTTGTATACTGTGCTAACTATCATCTCTGTTGTTACTATGTGGTTATTTGTGATAACACAACCAATAAAAACTAATGGTATTTACTTATCTTCAGACGTTTCATTAAGCGGGTGTGGTGGCGGAGTTGTTGGTGCTTCTGTTGAGAGTGAATGTCCAGCGGCAATATTGTCGGTGCCTCTTTGCGAATCTGTAAGCACCAGCAGTTCTTATTGTAGTAACAGAGTTGGTTTTCCGTTTGTTGTATATAGTTCATTATCATCGAGCTCGGACGGCTACTCGGAGACAACATTAAATTATCAGTACAATGAATATGCCTTATATCTTAATATTATTGCCTGGGCTTTATTTGGTGGTGTAATTGTGGCGCTGATAGCTATTAGTATAAAAATAATAAAAAATAGAAATGAATAAGCAGGAACTTTTAGATCAGATTAAGGCGGATATTGTGAAAGACAATGTCTGCCCAGATTTGGCCCAAAACGCCAAAAACCTTGTATTTGGAGATGGTAACCCAAATGCAGAAATTATGTTTATAGGAGAAGCCCCCGGTAGGCAAGAAGACGACCAGGGTTTGCCGTTTGTAGGTGCCAGCGGTAAATTTTTAAGCGAAATGCTAGCAAGCATACACCTTAAAAGAGAGCAAGTATATATAACTAATATTGTTAAATACCGCCCACCAAATAACCGCGATCCAGAACCCCAAGAAAAGCTTGATTTTTTGCCTTATTTGCTTAGGCAAATACAGATAATTAATCCACTAATTGTAGTTACCCTGGGCCGCCACCCCATGTCGATGTTTTTGCCAAAGGCTAAAATAAGCGAAGTCCACGGACAACCCATAAGGGTAGGGATTGGGGACAAGGAACTGGGTAATGGGGATGGCAAAATAGTTATCCTACCGCTTTATCATCCGGCTGCAGCCTTATACAACGGCAGTATGAGAAAAGTTTTACAAGAAGATTTTAGCCAGATACCAGAAATATTAGCACTTATAAGAAAAGGAAATTAAAGGAATTAATAAATGACAGAACAATCAAACAATCCAAAAACCAACAAAGGTCAAAACAATCGCCCCCAAAAGGCAGACAAAATAACCCTATCATCACCCGCTGTATCTAGGGGTGCAGCTATCCGCGCCCAAAAAAGAGCCCAAGACGATGCCAACCGGGTAATAAAACAATATTTACCGGCAAATGTAGAAATCGGCGATCAACCACAAAGGCGGGCTAACCTAATAACGGATGATTTTGACAAACTAAAAATCACATATTTAGGTGGCCAAGAAGAAATCGGCGAAAAGAATATGCAAATTATTGAATGGAAAAACAGCGCAATAATTATAGACTGCGGTAACTGGCTTGGTATTGAGCTACCGGGTATAAACTATTCAATAAACGATACAACTTATCTAGAATCTATAAAGCACAAAATTAAAGGCTATGTTATTAGCCATGGTCACCTTGATCATTTAGGCGGTCTTAAACACATAGTGCCAAAGTTTTCAGCGCCAATTTATGGGTCTAGTTTTACCGTAGGCGTAATAAATAAAACATTCGAGGAACTACCTGCAGACGAGGATCAGACTTTTGTGCCAAAAACTATAGTTATGAATATGGACAATCACGAAAGGTTAAAACTGGGTGACTTTTTTGTTGAGCTAGTGCGGGTAACACATTCTGTTCCAGAATCTAGTTTTATTGTGGTGGATACTCCAGTAGGTAGGATTATTAATAGTGGAGACTGGCGCTTAGACCCAGAACCACTAGATGATAAGCCAACAGATATTGCGCGCTTAAAACAACTAGGCGACGAGGGTGTTTTGCTACTTATGAGTGATAGTTGTGGAACTAACGCGCCAGGCAGAACTCCTACAGAAGATACTTTGCAAGACAGCTTTCACGATATTATCGATCATGCAGAGGGTCGTGTTTTTGTGGCGATATTTTCTAGTAATATGAACCGTGTGCAAATGATAGTAAACGCCGCCGTTCAGGCTGGCAGAAAAGTAGCTCTAGACGGCCGAAGTATGATGAGCTATGCCGAAATCGCTATCAGGCAAGGGATTCTAAAAATACCAAAAGGTACCGTTACAACAATGCGTGAAATTGCCAGTTTGCCAGATAACAAGGTGTTAGTAGTATGTACTGGTGGCCAGGGCGAACCTAACGCCGCCTTACAGAGGATGGCAGAGGGCAACCATAGCCACATTACATTAAAGCCTGGTGATTCGGTGATAGTTAGTTCAACCCCTATTCCGGGAAACGAAGTTAGGTACCAAACTATTGGTAACGAACTGTCATCAAGAGGGCTACATTTATATAGGCATCCAACCCACGAAATAGATGGCTGCGGGCCACTTCATGTATCAGGCCATGCACGGCGGGATGAATATCGCGAGCTAATACATATCGTAAGACCAAAATATTTTGTACCAATTTACGCCGGCCATTTAAATCGTAGGTATTATGTTGATATGGCAGTAGAAGAGGGTATGCCTCGTAAAAACACCTTTTTGGTTACTAACGGCGATAGTCTGCTTCTAACCGATCATTCTTGCGAGGAAGGTCCCAAAGAACCCCACGGCAATGTGTTGGTAGACCAAACCGGAGCAGTTGTGTCCAATGTAGTTATCAGAGATAGGTTGCTTATGAGCCAAGACGGTTTAGTTGTTGTAGTGTTAACGGTAGATAAAAAGACCAGCACTAGTTTAACTAGCCCTGATATCATTAGCCGAGGTTTTATATATATGCGCGATAACGAAAACCTAAT
>JALOQO010000086.1 GCA_025453305.1 Patescibacteria group bacterium
AAGTGACTTTAAAAATGCATACGGAGACCAAACTATAGCCCAAAAAGCTATGTATGCCAGCATAGATGCAATGAAAAAAGCCGAACCGAATAAAATAAGAGAATTCGGCCAAAGAGGCACAGCCGGACATTATATCGAGATAATGACTAAAGATGGTTGGTCTGGCGGCGTCAATTCGGTTACTGATAAGCTATCAAGGTATGCACCAAGCAAAGATGAGGCGGCAAAATTGCCAGGTTTGCCAGGTGCTAATAACGCTACCACTGACGGGCAACTTAAGGATATAAGCACAGAGGCAGTTGGCATTAATGTTTCAGAAATAGCTAACAAAGCAAAATTAGTAATTAATGATGACATTAACAAACGGCCAATAAGCGAACCCAAGCCTATTGGCGGAACATTAAAACCTACAGAATTAGATTTAAAGCCAACCACAGCAGCCAATAAACAAGGTGTTAAGCCTAATGTCGCTAAACCTTTGGCTAGAAATGTTTCTACTAATAAACCTCTATCTCCAACACTTACACAACCATCAGTAGTATCAACTATGGATAAAGTACCGCCATTGGCTGGCAGTGTACCTGGTGGTGGTATTGCTAAGTTTGTAGATAATAACGAGCAGGCAAGAGAGGCACTAAAAGCTCAAATTATTAAGCATCAAAATCAATCACTTGGTAATAACGAAGTAGACTATCTTAGTAAGACTAGTGTGAGTGGTGGCTTAATTAACGGTAGTGATATGGCGGCTGTTGCCTTAGTAAGCCCTACTCAATCAACAAAAGGTAGCATAAGCAAGGCTAAGGCCGACACTATATCAAAAAAGACTGCTAAATAAATTCGCCGGCTTACTTGCCTCTACCATAAAAATTAATAAATATTCTAACCTATATTTTTAATCATTATCTTTATGATCGATTTTTATAGTCATGTCATTAGTTTCAGTTGGTGGGTGGTCTATGGTTAGGTTTTGTTGTTCATATTCTGTGTCAATTTTTGACTGATTATTCAGAGGATCTACATAATCATCGCTTATATTCATATTATTAGCACTTGTCAAATTTTCTGTTAAATCGGCCGAATCAGTACCAATGGTTGGATTTTGGTTTGTATTGTCTTGTATAACTAGTCCCTCTAGCTTAGCAAGATATGAGTCAAGTCCGCCCAGTTCGTTAACATTTGTAAGGGTTCTGTTTTCTAGTACATATATGGTATCCATAAGCTCTAGCAAAGCTTTTCTGTGAGTTACCATAACTACTGTTTTACCACTAATCATCTTAGGTAGATTATCTTTTATGAATATCTCACTTTTAGCATCTAGGGCTGCTGTGGGTTCATCTAGGCATATTATTGGTGAGTTCCGCAGAAGTGATCTGGCTATTGCTACCCGCTGTCTTTGTCCACCGCTTAAGCTACCTCCGTTTTCTCCGGTTGGTGTTTCGAGACCTAGTGGCAAATGGGTTGCAAATTCTGTAACATTAGAAACATCTATAGCCTGCATTATTTCATCACTGTTTATTTGCCTTTCGATATCTGCATCGTATAGGTTATCCAATATCGTTCCGTCAAACAATTGCGGTGTTTGGCTTACCCAAGTGATTTTATTTCTTAGTTCGCGCAATGACACTGTTTGTGTGTCATAAAGGTCAATCATTATTCTACCCTGATCTGGTTCTATAAATAGCGGTATTAATTTTAGTATTGTACTTTTGCCTCCGCCACTAGGCCCAATTATAGCAACCTTTTCACCGCTATTGATGACCAAATTTAGCTTATCAAGTACCAAGTTGTCTTTATATTTATAGCTAACATTTTCAAAGGTTATTTTACCTTTAATATTTGGCGCTAAATGGTTGTCTTGCCTGATGTTTTCTATACCTTCGTGGTCTGTTAGCACCTCGTATATGCGATGTACATCGATTAGTTTTTTATTGCGGGTTGTTATTTGTCCTACTAGTTCTTGAACGGGTGATAGTAAGTAACCCAAATAAGTCATGAATACTAATAAATCACCAAAGCTTATTTCCCCCCTTAAGGCTGCCGAACCACCAAAATACATTACCGCAGATGTAGCAAGTATTATAAGCAATCCGTTACCGTCTTCTAGGATTTTACCCCAGAACATACTTTTTTTAGTGTATTGATAGCCCAAATTCCAAAGTCTATCTACGGTACTTAATTGTTTTCTTTCTAAGGTAAACGCCTGCACGGTTTCGGCGTTATCTACCGATTCAGTTACCTTAGATGCCGTATCGCTAGCTAGCTCTGTAAGGGCTTGGTTGTATTGGCCCAATCTTGGGCCAACCAGTTTCATAGTTACAAATAAAAGCGGTATAAGTACCAATGTAAATAGTGTAAGAGTTACGCTAAAATTTAACATTATGGCAACAATCGCGATAATCATTATAACGGATCCGATAATAGACGATGTGGTAGCCAGGACGAGGTCTGAAAGGCTATTTGTTACAATATTCTGACGATACACATAGTCTCCTTTAGCTAGTCGTTCTTGGTGATAAAGCGGAAGGTGCAATATATGGTTGAGCGATTCGTACTTAATACCACGGTTTAACCAAAAGCCAATTTTTAAGAGTAAAAAGTCTTGAATATAGCCAAATAACGCCCCTGTAACGAATAATGCTATGCTTATCAACGAAACTATTGCAATAAGGGTCGGGGTTTGTGTATATGGTTCTAGTGGGCCTGGTGCGGGAAGGTTACCAAATGCAGAGTCGGCCAATATTTTTAGAGGCCATGGTTTTAATAAGGTGATGGCGTCGGCTATTAAGTTTATGAGCACTACGGCAAACACCGCTGGAGCTGCAAGTTTATAATATTTTTTTAACCATTTATTAAATCCTGTTTTTTGTATGCTACGACCATGAGATTGCATCCATGCTTCTACTGCCTGGTTCACCAAAACACTAGGCCAGCCTGCTTGTACTAGCATACTGGGTATATATTGTGTTGGAACTCCGTTTGTAACGAGCTTTTCAATTGCCTCGTATAGTTTTGGCATCATACTTATGTTAATTGTAACAATATGTTGCAGATGAAAGAAATAACAATCTTTAGTTATCTAGATATAGCATCTAACATCAATCATCTAATATCTAATATTGACTAACAGGGGTGTAACTGATACAATACTTGGTATTATTAACTTCAGCTTGCAACCAAAAGGGTGTGCAGGCTATAACCAAAGGAAGGACAGCTTATGAATAGCTATG
>JALOQO010000087.1 GCA_025453305.1 Patescibacteria group bacterium
GTGATAATTTTAAAATTAATATATATAGGGCCAGGCCGGTAACAATAGTAGACGAAGGTAAGGTAACCAAAATAAAAACACCCTACCAAGGCGCAAAAATGATTGCCGAAAAAGCAGGTCTAGAGGTACATCCAGAAGATAAAATTGAACAAACCTCTAGCAGCGAATTCGTATCAGAGCAAATTTTGGGAGAAAAGGTAGTTATTGATAGAGCCAATAAAGTAGATGCTACAATTTTTGGCGAACAACAAGATATTAGGACTCATAGTATAACAGTTGCTGATTTATTGGTCGAAAAAGGTATAGTTGTTGGCGAAAATGAGCGACTATCTGTACCAATAGATACGATTATTACAGATAATATGACATTGGAAATCTGGCGCGAAGGCAAACAGACAATTACGGTAGAAGAGGCAATAGCTCGGCCAGTTAACAATATTAAAGACAATACAAAACCGTTTGGGTTTAAAGAAATCAAAGCCCAGGGTAGTGATGGTAAGAAAAGCGTTACTTATCAGATAGAAATCAGAAATGGCAAGGAATATAGCCGAACAGAATTATCTAGCGAGGTTCTGCAAGAACCGGTTGCTCAAGAGGTAATTGTAGGCGTTAAGTCTAACGGTAATGGACTATCGCAAGCAAAAGGGGTTAATCAGTTTACCGATAGCAATGGGGTAACCCACCGCGAAACCTATTACGACTTACCAATGAGAATAGTTATGGGCAATTGTGGAGCAGGTGGTTATTATACCGTAAGAGAAGACGGCGCAAAAGTAGACAAAGACGGATATGTAATAATCGCAGCTAATCTAAGGAACTATCCGCGTTGTTCGGTTGTTGAGACTAGTTTGGGCCTTGGTAAGGTTTATGATACTGGTGGTTTTGCGGTTATGCATCCACATGGATACGATCTGGCAACAGATTGGTCTAAAAGAGATGGCATTTGATATATCCATACCCAAGAAAGAACTTGGTCAACATTGGCTAAGCGACGAAACGGTACTTAAGTCAATAGCTACAACTGCTAATATTATGCCCGGTGATACGGTTATAGAGATAGGTCCAGGCTTAGGGACCCTTACGAAAGAGTTGTTATCCACTGGCGCAATGGTAACAGCCGTAGAATTTGACAGCGCATTAGCTGCTTCTTTAGCGACTAATCTGGGTAATCCGGCGGGGTTAACAGTAATAGAGCAAGATATTCGTAAATTTAGATTCGACAAACTACCTAAAAATTATAAGATTGTGGCCAATATTCCTTACTATTTAACATCTAACTTACTAAGAATTCTAACCGATATACCCAATAAACCTATAACCGCATCTTTACTGGTTCAAAAAGAAGTTGCCGAAAGGGTCGCATCTAAGCCTGGCCATATGTCAAGGTTATCTGTAATTACCCAGACTTTTTATAACTGTAGCTTAGGGATTGTAGTTCCGGCCAAGTTGTTTAGTCCACCGCCAAAGGTAGATTCGCAGGTACTGGTTCTAGAAAAACTGGAAGCTCCATTAATTAGTGAAAACTTGATTGTTGATTATTTATTAGTTGTAAAAGCTGGATTTAGCGAAAGGCGAAAACAACTTCGTAGTAGCCTCGGCGGTGGGTTGAAAATAGAAAAGACACAGGTAGATGAGCTACTTAAGCAAGCAAATATTACACCACAGGCTCGCGCCCAAGAACTATCAATAAAAAACTGGCAGGCCTTAGCCACACAGTATAAAAAATACAAAAATAGTATATACTAATAAGTAACTATAAATATTAAAGTAAGGTTATCAATGAAACATATAAAAAATAAACTCGGTAAACACCCACTGCTTGCTGTTTTTATGACAGTATTTGTTGATTTAGTTGGTGTAGGTATTTTAATACCTATTTTTCCGCAATTAATTACACCCGGGTCGCCGGATTCTATACTGCCAGACGGCTGGACAATTAGCCAAGGTTTAATATTGCTTGGCTGGCTTGGCGCTGTTTATCCTTTAGCACAGTTTTTTGCTGCACCAATTTTGGGCCAGCTATCCGATAAATATGGCCGAAAGATTGTACTAACTGTGTCTATTTTGGGCACGGCACTGGGCTATGTGTTATTTGCTATAGGGCTTGCTACAAAAAATATCCCACTCCTTTTTGCATCTAGGGTATTAGACGGAGTAACTGGTGGTAATATATCTGTTGCACAAGCGGCAATAGCCGATATTAGCACCGATAAAAATCGTGCCAAAAATTTTGGACTTATTGGTATGGGGTTTGGTTTGGGCTTTATTTTAGGGCCGTATATCGGTGGCAAACTGGCTGATCCAGCCGTTGTAAGCTGGTTTAGTGCGGCTACTCCGTTTTGGTTTGCAGCTGGATTAAGCCTGTTCAATGTGCTCTTAATAACACTATTTTTACCAGAGACATTAAAGGTTCGCAAAAACCAGCGATTGGATTTTTCGCGACCTTTTCATAATGTCGCTACCGCTTTTACTCGCCCGGGTTTAAGGAGTGTAATGCCAACTAGCTTTCTGTTTACAGCTGGTTTTACATTCTTTACAACTTTTTTTGGTATCGTACTTGCTCAAAAATTTGGGTTTTCGGTTAGTAACACGGGTGATTATTTTGCCTATGTTGGCCTGTGGATTGCTATATCGCAAGGTTTATTTGTTGGTTTGGTAGCTAAACGATACAAAGATTATCAGGTGCTTAGGGTTAGTCTTTTTATTACATCGTTTAGCTTGCTCCTATATGCGCTTATACCAGACGGTGAATACAAGTGGCTGTTCTTGATACCGCCAATTTTATCGCTAGGAAATGGCCTAACGATGGCGTTTACATCTAGCCTTATTAGCCGAATAACACCCAAAGAGATTCAGGGAGAGGCTCTGGGTATTAATGCAAGTGTAATGGCTTTGGCACAAGCAATACCGGCGATAATTGCCGGGTATGTAGCTACTTTAGGCATTAATGTACCGATATTTGTTGCCAGCGGAATTATTGCTCTTGGGGGCTTATCTTTTTGGCTACTGTTTAAGCCCGGCCGCGACGATGCCTACGCTTCTCATAGCGGTGTAGATGTCGCAAAACCAACCAGCCACCGCATAGAACTCAAGACCTTTGCAACATTTCGTTAGGCGTCTTGTACTGTAAGCTTAAGTGTACTCTTTTTGTGTTATAAAATTCTATATATTTGTTAA
>JALOQO010000016.1 GCA_025453305.1 Patescibacteria group bacterium
TACTAAGAAAAGGCGGTATGTCTATACCGTCATCGATCTATACACCAGGATGGCATATGCCGAGGTTCACAGTAGGATAATACCAATCAGAGCAGCCGAAGCTATAACCAACGCCGAGATGTTGTTTGGTTTTAGTTTCTCTATGGTGCAGGCCGACAATGGGCCAGAATTCTCTAGGTACTTTGAGCAAAGACTAAAAGCACACAATATCCAGGTCAGACATAGCAGGTTAGGAAGACCAAATGACAATGCTCACATAGAACGATTCAATAGGACTATACAGGAAGAGTGTTTGGGTAGTTACCTAGACGATAGACAAACAGACCAGCAGATTCAAGCTAAACTTAACAAATATATAGAATTTTATAACACAAAAAGAGTACACTTAAGCTTACAGTACAAGACGCCTATTACAATTTCATCCGGTAAAAAGCCCTTTTTGTGTTTATAATTTGACTCCCACTTGTACTCCTTTCCGTAACCCAAATTTTTCATTAGTTTTGTCGGGGCGTTTCTAAGATGCATGGGTACGGGAGCATAAGGGAACTCTATAGCTTGATTAACTGCGGTATGCATTAGATCTGTTACTTCTCTAGATTTATTTGATCGTGCCAAGGCGGTGGCGCAGTGGAAAAGATTATATTGTGCCTCTGGCATACCTATCCGTTCTACCGCCTGAAAAGTAGCCACAGCTAGACTTAGGGCACCGTTTCCAGCAAGCCCAATATCTTCTGACGCAAAAATTATCATTCTACGGGCAATAAATTTTGGATCTTCTCCGGCTTGTAACATACGAGCAAGCCAGTATAGGGTTGCCTGAACATCGCTACCGCGCATGCTTTTAATAAACGCACTTATTATATTAAAATGATTCTCGCCTTTTTTATCGTAGCTTGGCAACCTTTTTTGAGCTGCGGCTAATACGATGTCTGAATTTATAACTCCACCATCTGCTAAGCCTTTGGCCAGTTCTAAGTTGCCAAGTGCTACCCGAGCATCACCGCCGGACAACTCGGCTAAAAGATTGATGCTTTTTAGGGGCAATATTTTTTTACTTAAAGATTCTGATTTTGCAGCTCTTTTAAGAATATTAATAACATCTTGCTTATTTAGCGGCTGTAGAACCAAAACGCGACTTCTACTCAATAGCGGATTAATTACTTCAAAACTGGGGTTTTCGGTAGTGGCACCAATAAGTATAATGGTTCCAGATTCAACATGGGGCAAAAAAGCATCTTGTTGGGCTTTATTAAATCTATGAATTTCGTCTACAAATAGTATTGTTCTTATACCAAGCCGATGGTTTTGATTGGCGTGTTCAATTACTTTCACCACATCTGCCTTGCCGGATGTTACGGCAGAAATTTCTACAAATTCTGATTCGGTTTGACTGGCAATTATTCTGGCTATTGTTGTTTTACCACTACCGGGAGGCCCCCAAAGTATTAAGCTAGTAGGTTTTTTGGTCTCGATAATTCGCCTAATAATTTGGCCTGTACCAACAAGATGATCTTGCCCAAATATATCGTCTATATCTGCAGGTCTCATTTTTTCGGCTAAAGGTCTTATGTCCATAACTACTAGTATAAACCTTCTAATAACTTATGCTTTTAAAATTAGCCTAGAACTGGTATAATTAACATTAATAAGAAACGTTTCGTCTTAGCTACGAAAACGTTTTTATTTTAGAAAAAAGTATGAATATTCAAGATCCAGCCAAAATTCGTAATATCGCCGTTATTGCCCATGTCGACCACGGTAAGACCACTATTGTAGACGGCTTTTTAAAGCAATCAAAAACTTTTAGAGACAATCAGGCCGAAATGCAACAGACCTTGATAATGGATAGTGGCGACCAAGAACGAGAGCGGGGAATTACTATTACTGCTAAGATTACCGCTGTACAATGGAACGGCTATCGCATTAATATAATTGATACTCCCGGGCACGCTGATTTTAGTGGAGAAGTTGAGAGAACCTTAAATATGGCTGACGGATGCCTGTTGATAGTCGATGCACAAGAAGGCCCCATGCCTCAGACAAAATTTGTTTTAAGCAAGGCTTTACAATTAGGCTTAAAACCCATTGTTATAATCAACAAAATAGATAAACCTGGCAGTAGAATTTTTGAAGTTAAAGACGAACTAGACAATTTATTTTTGGAACTTGCCATTAACGAAAATCAACTACATTACCCAATATATTATGCCGTGGGTAGAGAAGGCAAAGCGTGGGACGAAATGCCCGAAAACCCAGATAGCGATTCTGATTTGAGTGTTATTTTTGATGCAATTATTAGCGATATTCCCGCACCTAATGTAGAACCAGATAAGCCATTTCAAATGCTGGTGACAGCACTTGCTTGGGATAGTTTTCAGGGAAAATATTCAATTGGCCGGGTTAGCAGAGGTAAGGCATTGCCGGGTATGCAAGTAGCATTATGTCAAAAAGACAACCAGATTATTAAGTCTAAAATTGATAAAATTTACGAGAGTCAAGGTTTAATAAAAAGCGAAATTAATAATGCAATCTCTGGCGATATCGTAATGCTAACCGGCATAGGGGACGCCAAAATAGGCGAGACAATTACCGATATAAACACCCCAGAACCATTACCCGTGATTGACATCGAGCCACCTACACTTCAGATATATTTAGGTCCAAACACCAGTCCCTTTAAGGGAAAAGAGGGGGAATTTACTACATCAAGACAAATCGGAGATAGACTAAAAAAGGAACTTGAGACCAATGTGGGACTGCGGGTAGAGCAAAAAGATTTAGGATTTAAAGTATCAGGAAGAGGTGAACTACATCTTAGTGTTCTTATTGAGGCTATGCGTCGAGAAGGTTATGAGTTCGAAGTAGGCCGCCCACAGGTAGTAACAATAACTCAAGATAATATCGTAAAAGAGCCAATCGAACATATCACAGTCGAAGTGCCCCCCGAATATGTTGGGGCGGTGCAAATGGAGCTAGGATCTAGGCGGGCCGAATTATTATCTCAAAATACCACCAGCAGCGGTCTTATGAGAATTAATTATAAAATGCCCACAAGAGCAACATTAGGAATGAGAAATACCCTACTTACCGCTACAAAAGGTACTATTATTATGAATAGTTTAAGCTCTGGTTATGAGCCTTTAAGTGCAGAATTAAAGCAGTTAAGAAACGGTGTTTTAGTAGCATGGGAGAATGGCGTATCAACACCTTATTCTTTACAAACCGCCCAAGAACGAGGAACCTGCTTTATTGGCCCTGGTACAGAAGTATATGCCGGTCAGATAGTTGGCTTGAATAGTCGGGGTGGCGATTTAGAAATTAATGTTGTCAAAGAAAAGCACCTTACCAATATGCGTAGCAAATCGTCAGACGGCGTGGTGCAACTTACGCCACCTGTTATTATGAGCCTAGAGCAGTGTATTGATTTTATAGAAAATGACGAATTACTAGAGGTTACTCCAAAGAGCTTGCGACTAAGAAAAAAGGAACTTAATCACAACTTAAGAAAACGAAAAATCAATTAGCACTCTTGACACTAGAGTGCTAGTTTATTATACTAATAATAGGGATTAACCCCGTAAAGCATATTAAATTATAAGGAGGTAAATTATGACTCAAATTATAAAATACGATCCTTTCGCAGAAATGCAGGCTCTACAGCGCCAATTTTTTGGTGATGACTGGTTTTCGCCTAAAAGCTTGCAGTTACCAACAACCGATATATATACAAAAGACGATAAACAATTAATTGCAGAAGTTCATTTACCACATTTTTCAGAGAATGATATCGATGTTCGGGTAGATAAAGGCGCGCTTGAAATTCAGGCTGAAAGGCACGAAAAAGAAGAAGATAAGTCTAAGAAATATGTGGTTCGCGAAAGTAGTAGCAGTTTTTATAGACGTTTTCAGTTACCAGAAATGGCCGATGAGAACAATATCGAAGCTCATTTTGAAGATGGGGTTCTTAAGGTTACCGTTCCTTTTAAGAAACTTCCTGCTCCAAAAAAGATATCGGTTAAAAAAAATGACACTAAAACTGCTAAAAAATAATTCCAACAATGAACTATTAATATTCCGTCATTAATGTTGGCGGAATATTTTTGTTATTATTATTAGCAATGACTAATGCCGAGATATTTTTGGAACACTATGGATCTTTGGAAAGATATTTAAGACGAGTTTATGGTTCTAAGGGGCAGTTTGATACATTTTTACAGTTAGTAACTAAGGCCGAAAAGAAAAATGCTATCGTTGCCAATTTTGCCAATGACCTAAGAGAATACGGAGAGCTAAGAAACGCTATTGTCCATAACCGCGTTCCAGATAAAAATACAATTATAGCAGAACCGCATAGCTTTGTTGTTGATAGAATTATACATATCAGAGATATGATTGAGCACCCTAAAAAAGTTTCTTCTGTAATGACTAAACCTGTATTTATAGCAACAACTAATGATCTGCTTTATCCTATTGCTAAAAAAATGATTAATAATATCTACACTCATATTCCAATCTATGACGAACATAATAATTTTGTTGGGGTACTAAGCGAAACGGCGATATTACGGTGGATTGGAAACAGGGTTAAACATAATAAACAGCTAAAAAGTGAAAGATCCATAAACGAAATTATTGATTGGTTGGATATTTCTGGAAACAAATTTAATGATTATGAGTTTATACCAAAAAATGCGCAAGTATTAGATGTTAAAAAAAGATTTGAGTTAGCCCTAAATCAAGGAAGGCGACTAGGCGCAATTTATGTTACCAAAACGGGCAAATCTACCGAAAAAATCGAAGGCGTTGTTACCGCTTGGGATTTTCCAAAGCTCACTCTAGATTAAAAACTTCTTGATACAATAGCAATTTCAAAGGCTAAGGGCCAGGGATTAAAGAGGCAACCCTGTAAGTTGATAGACTGTTGTTGCATTAAGGGGGCTAATTGGCCAGCACCAGGACAGTTGTAATGGCCTAAGCCTAAACGATGGCCGACTTCGTGATTAACAACCATATGCCGATAATCTCTTAATGTTCCCGTCCAGACATTTGTAGCGTTTTGCCAGCGGTCGTCATTGATCATTACATAACGGCCAACCCGACAACTGTAGTAAGAATCGCAAATCCCAGGGTATTTTACGGGTAATAAACTTGGTTCAATAAGCTGTATTTCAAATTGTTCACCACTGTTAACCTCTACAAAACTTGCTCCCGCTTGTAACCAGCCGCGAGGATCGTTTAGAGTTTCCGATACTTTAGCTCTAAATTCATCAAGATCACTTTTTACATTACCATCTGTTGTAATTTTGTATTTAAAAACTGCAGTTGGCTTTGTGTCGTCTATAGTGATAGTTTGTTCTGTCGGAGGAATATCTTCCCAAACAACATTTCCGCTATAGCTTGCTCCTAGGTTTACAGATTCTACTAAACTACTGGCAAGATCATCAATATTAATCACCTGTTTGCCAACTTTTCCGTCCTGGGTTACTGCACTCGGTTTGCCACTTTTATAGATTGTGGTTACCTTAACCAACGGCTCTTGTTTAACGGCTAAAACTTCTTTGTTGATAATATCCTTAGCGCTGTTGTCGGCTAATGATAGGGTGTCTTTTGTGGGTCTAATAGATGTTATTATTAAATCTGGATTTATTTCTTTAATTACTTTATCGCCGTCTACAAGTTGATATTTTTGTTTGTAAATATTTTCAGCTCGGGCCAAGAGAGGTAATATGTCGCTAGAACTATATCCCGGCCTGATATCGCCTAAACTTGCATTTATTATTTGACTATTACTATATGGTATCTGGTCAAGTAAATTGTTTTTAAAAGATTCAACAACAAAACCATTACCAGAACTTTCTTTACTGATTGCAATTTTACTGTTTTTTACATAAAAAGTGGCCGATTTGGGTGACCTATCTATTGGGAACTTCTCGGCGTTGATATAATATATTGTCTCGTTAAGTTTCAATGGAATATTGATTGTTTTTTTACTAATAAATAGCATGAGAGCACTTTTAATTTTTTGTGTTTCTTGTAATTTTTTAAGTAATTGGTCGTCTGTTGTAACACCTAGCTCACTTGCTGTTGTGTCTATTTTGGTATCGTTATCAACCAGGCTTATTTTGTATTGGTCTAAATAATCTGCTACCTGCCTAGAAACCTGAGTTTGATTAGTGGTTGAAATGTTAGGGATACTATAGGTAGTGTTTTGCTGAAAATTATCCCCGGTTTTTATGAATGACCATATGGCAAAAGAGAAGTAAATAGTCAATATAATCAAAGGTAACAAAAGATACCATTTATGTTTAATAAATCGTTTTAACCTAATAATCACTAAATTACATTATACTTGGTATTCACAAAGCATTAAAATATGCCGTATACTAATAACCGTAAACATAATGATTCGGCATAGTTAGACTATTAAAAAATAACTAGTGCTGTGAGGGAGAGTTATCGTGTCTTTAGAACCACTAGTATTAGCTGTGAGTTACAACGGTAAAAGTGTTACTTATTCGTTGTACAAAAGGGGTGTATGTAAAGGTATGGCTGTATATGAAAGTGGCAAAAATCCCACTATTAGTTACGGTGACCAACCTATAATATTTGACAAGCCAATTATTGATCAAAAAGATTTTATAGTAACTTTAGCCCAAACATGGTCGGATATTACCAAAAAGCCACTGTTGATAGACATAGTAGCAATAAAAATATCTGTTCCTGGCAGTTATTTTTTACAAGATAGTTTTATTGACCAAGTATTTCTAGACAAGATAAATAGCATAATTAACATAGACAATCCAGGGTATCAATCTTTCTTAGATGTATACGAGCCACTAAAAGACAACTTTGAAAATGCAAAATTTATGGCAATTTCGGACTCGGGCTTTCATATGACCAAGCCTGATTATACCTGGAACTATCCTATTGATCTTGAAATAGCCGACACCACAGATATTAAAAGGTTCGGTTACGATGGCTTATCGCTAGAATCGGTGCTGGACTGTATTAAAGAATCCAACTATCACGGCTATCAAAAAGTTATAGTTTGTAATCTAGATAATTACACTAATGTAACTGCTATTTTAAATGGCAAGAGTATGGATACTAGTTACGGCTACACCAAATTAGATGGCTTAATTTCTCCCTCTTTTTCCGGAGCAATAGACTACTCTGCATATCAAGCTATGAATATAGCAACCAATAAATTTAACAAAACATTAAACGAAAATAATTACGGGCTTTATGGTATAAGCGGGGTTAGTGCAGATATAGATGAAATCTTATATGCCGAAGCTAACGGCAATCACCGGGCCGGTTTAGCTATGAGTATGTATATATATTCTATAAGGCAAGCGATTGCCAAAATGTCTGCAACCCTAGAGGGGGCAGAAATGCTAGTTTTCACTGGATACATCGGCTTGGGGTATCCTAAGATTCGCCAAAGAGTTGTATCCGGTTTAGGTTTTTTGCAATTTGCCTTAAACAGCCAGTTAAACAACAAATGTATTAGCCCGGAAATGGTTAAACCTATTCATCCTCGCACCAGGACACATCCGATAATAGTTGCACCCGCCAACGAATTAGCAGTGGTTATTAGTCACTCTATAAAACTAGCAAAAAATTAATATTCACTAAATTAATATACACCGGCTTGTTCCATTTGATCTAACCCGCCCAAATCTGTAACATTGGTGTACCCTGCCTGTTTTAGTAGAGCGGTTGCTTGTGCTGAACGGTTTCCGCTACGACAATAAACATAGATAGTTGAATCTTTAGGGATATCGGGATACTCACCGGCTTTAATAAGTTCAACATCAAAATTTATAGCTTGCTGGGCATGCTTTTGGTTAAATTCTTCTGGGGTGCGAACATCATAAAGATAGGCTTGTCCTTGCTCGGCTTTTATTACCGCTTGTTTAGCTAGGGGTTGCTGGCTAGATTGCCCACAAGCTTCACCACTACATTCATTTGAGGGGTAAAAAACCCACCACACACCAACGGCGACTACCAAAACTCCAAATGCGATAAACAAAGTTTTTTTCATACTAACCTAATAACTCCTTTTGAAGCAGGGGTACATCAAAGCCCAATACACCATGTTCGGTACCATCGTCATCTGTAATAATTGTAAAAGGCACTCCCCGCTGTTGGCTTTTGTTATACATTTCCAATGCGGCATTTTGATCCAGATCTACCCTCTTTTCGGTGTAGGGGAACTTGTGTTCGTCTAAATACATCTTTAATCTTATACAAAACGGACAGCTTGCTGTTGAGTAAACTGTGATTGTTTTTGCCATACATATCCTTTCTTTAATTGTAAATAGTTTACAATTGTATAATACACACATTAATGTTACAATGCAAGTATTATGTTAACCAGAATGACACATCAGACCCTAGTTGTGCAAAGGGCAATTAATAAATTCGGACATTCTACAAACAGCCAATTAGTGGCCGAATGCCGTAAAATATTACCTGAAATATCGGCTACAACAGTACATAGAATTACTTCTAGGTTGATACAAAGAGGCGCACTAGCTTACGGTCCAGAGATAAATGGTTCTAGATTGGTAGATATTAATATCAAACCCCATGACCATTTTATTTGCGATGGCTGTATGGGCGTTAAAGATATTCTAATCCCCGATAATCTAAGAGAGTCAATTAAAAAACAAGTTCCAGGACTAATATCTGGGGCCAGCCTAACTATTAGGGGAGAATGCAATAGTTGTAATAAATAAACATAAATATTATTTTTAATATGATATTATATAAAAGTTAACAATTTAAAATATCGTGAGTGCGGAGAGAGATCTAGCTCTATGACCCGCTGGCAACCACTTTTATTAAGAACGGTGCCCCATCTAGTCTGATGATTAATCAGAAAAGATATAAGTGTCTATCCTTTTTAACAGGAACGCGCTCATGTGCTGTTATGAAAGGATTTTTTTATGCTCAAAAATATTACTGTAAGTGAGTCGGTTTGCGCTGGACACCCGGATAAATTAGCCGATCAAATCAGTGATGCAATATTAGACGAAGCTCTAAAACAAGATTCCAACTCTAGGGTGGCTGCAGAAGTAATGGTTGCTCCAAATACTGTAATCTTGGCAAGACGGTTATAAAAAATAACGGATATACTGATCCTGGTTGGGGTTTTAGTGACGATTCTACAATAATCAATAAGATTCATAATCAATCGGCCGAAATTGCTATTGGGGTTGATAACGATGGGGCGGGAGATCAGGGCCTTATGTACGGCTACGCTACTAGTGAAACAGAGCAATTCATGCCAGCACAGTTAGTTATGGCGCACAGAATTGTTCGCGAACTAGATAATCATAGAAAATTAGGAAAAATTGAATATTTGCGACCGGACGGCAAAGCTCAAGTGGTGCTAGAAAAATCAGATAATAAATTATTAGCCATAAAACATATTACTGTGGCTGTACCGCATAGTGAGAAGGTGGATCTGATTACTGTAAAGAAAGATATAATCAGCCATATCTTGCAACCGCTATCTGATGATTATAGACTGTCGTTACCTAAAGAAATAATTGTCAACGGTACAGGTGTATGGCACACGCCGGGGCCGGTTAGTGATGTGGGTCTTACTGGTAGAAAAATTGTAGTTGACACTTATGGTGGAGCTGCAAAGGTTGGAGGGGGAGCGTTTAGCGGTAAAGATCCTAGCAAAGTGGATAGATCTGGTGCTTATGCAGCAAGGTATATCGCCAAGAACATTGTAGCAAAAGGCTATGCTTCTAGGGTAGAGGTTTGTTTGGCTTATTATATTGGTGCTCTAAATCCTATTATAAGAACGATAGATACATTTAACACGGCTACCGTTAGCCAGAAAGTTATCGAAGACTATGCCAATAACTTATGTGATCTATCGGTAAAAGCTATATTAACAAAATTCGATCTTAAGAAGCCAATTTACCTGCCTACTGCGAGTTATGGCCATTTTGGAAAAAACGATCTACCTTGGGAATTTGTGGTATCATAAAAGCATAACAAATAACAAAGGAGTAAACAGTGGTTAATATAAGATTTATTACTAAGTCTAGCGCGTTGTTATTAATGTTTATATTCGCAATAGTTGCTTTTATTGTGATTACCACTATGAGTGTAAGCGCAAACGAACAGCAAGAATCTGTTCAAGAAAGAGTACAAAATCGGGTTAGCGATACTGTTAACCAACAAAAAGAAGCCGCAAAAGCTAAGAGGGCTGAAATTCAAGCTCAAGCAGAGGCTAAATTAAAAGAAGCTCAAGAAAAACGACAACTTAAATCTACGGAGTTAAGGCAGAAAGCTTGCGAAGCTAAAAAGTCAGCATTATCTAACAAGATAAATGCTACTTCGGCCGCTGCTAAAAGGCATATAGATACTATTGATAAGTTTAATGACAAACTAAATACATTTGTTGAAAAGTACAATCTCGTAGTTCCCGGGTTTGAGGATTTGAATGCTAAAGTGATGTCTGCTAAGGAAGAAGCTGATAAAGCGGTTGCTACTTTAGGCGAATACGGTGACTTAACTATTGACTGCAAAGATATCGATGGAGCTACCGCTAACGCTATTAGTTACCAAACAGCATTGAAGTCGGCTAGGGAAAGTATTCTAGCATATAGAATGGCAACCAAAGACTTATTGGTAGCCATAAAAACAACAGCCGAAAAAACTGAAGCTACAGATTCTGGTGAAACAACAAATCCAGAAAGTAGCCAAGATACAACACAAGAAAATAGTAACTAGAAATTATTATAGTTAATAAATAGGAGTTAATTATGTCAAAACAAGCAGGTTTCTCACATTTAGTATTAATACTTTTAATAGTAAGTGTGTTTCTAGCTGTTGGATTTGTAGGGTGGAAGGTATATGATTCACAAAAAGTCGAAGCACCAGTAACCAATTCCGAAACTACTACGCAAAGTGATAAGCCTGTTGAGTCATCAGAAGATGTAGCCGATTTAGAGAATGAGCTAAATAATATACCAATAGATAGTGAGCTTGATTCTGCTGAAATTGATCAAACAGTTTCGGATTTGCAGTAACACTAATATATTAAATTAATATTAATCAATAGTAGTCTCAACAGATTATAAGTTATTTATACTAAGATTTTGATAAACTGGGTTTTGGTGGCAATTTATTGCCGTATTTTTTGTAATCTAGATACATAGACAGAGTTGTTAATAACACTATCATTAAGACAGGCCCAATTACAATACCCAGAAACCCAAATATACCAATACCGGCAAAAACCGAAAGTATAGTTAATGCTGGGTCAAGTCTGGCGCTTTTTGGCACAAATTTTGGTCTTAGAATATTATCAATATTTGTAGTAATCAAAAAGTGCCAAGCTAACAATAATACTCCCTGCCATATGTTTCCCGTAAGTATTAAGACGATGCCGAGGGGAATGATAATAATTCCACCCCCAAGTGGGATGATGGATAAAAAGGTTAATATTACAAAAAAGAAGGCCAAATAGTCTATTCCTACAATCCATAGCGATAAAGTAGAAGATAAACCCTGCGCTAATGCAATAGCAAATTGGCCCTTTACCATGGCTGTTGTCATTGCTCCCATTTTATCAATATAACGGCTATTCATTTCTTTACCCAAAGGGTTAATGTCTTCTAGGGCTTTTATGATTTTGTTTTGATTTTTTAACATAGACGAAAAAACAAACAAAAAGATAATTAACATTGTAAAGAAATTAGCAATACCACCAGCGAAAGATTTAATAAAGGCTATAGTTGCGCTTACTATAGAACTGGCCGCATCTTGAAACATTTGCTTAATTTGGTCAACGCTTATAGCTTGGCCATCAACAAAGGGTAGCTTGTCAGCTTGCTCATTAATATTAGCTACTAGTGTATCTAGATTTTTGCTTAGAGAGCTACCATTATAACCAGCAGATTCAATCTGATTTACGAGTTCAACAGCTTGCGTAGCGGTTATCGCCATTATAATAGTTATAGGTATCACGATTATTGCAAATAACGCCAGAACCGTTCCGGTAATTGCAAAGCCTTCTTTACCACCCCTTTTTCTTATAATCCATTTGTATATAGGATTCATTAAAAAAGCTAAAATAGCGGCTAGGGCAATTAGTATAAAATAGTCTTGTAGAAACAACAGTAGTCCTATAAAAGCCAATATCGCAGCCGTAATTACTACATTCTTATTTAATGGGGTGGATTTTTTAAATATCATAATTATGAAGAAACTATAACACAATCTCTTTAAAAAATATACAATTATTGTAAAATATTGCATAATGATGTATAATTACATTAATTTTACAGAAAGGTGTTAAGCTATGGCTAAGAAAGCTAAAAAAGAGCCAAAAACTAGTTCTAAAAAGGCAAATGCCAGTGTAGATGTGCTTAATCAGCGCCTAAAGGAGCTAGAGGCTGAAAATGCCAAATTAAAAGAAGTCAACGCATCTAAGTCTAAAATTAAAAATCGCCACTTTTGGCGCACTTTTGGTGTAACATTTTTTGTAACACTTAGCATAGTAGCTTTTATGTTATTCAACATAGCTAGCTGGGCTAAGAATACCATTTTAAATACCGAATCTTTTGTAGCAACTATGCAACCGGTTTTGGCCGAACCCGCCGTTCAAGAGGTGATTACCAACGAACTTAGTACTCAAATATTTAGCAATATCGACATTCAGTCAGAATTAGAGAAAGCTCTACCAGAAGATATTCAATTTATTGCTGGCCCGCTTGCCGGGGGAGTAGAATCTTTTGTTAATGATCAAATAGCTAACCTATTGGCTAGCCCAAAAGTTTATGAAGTCTGGGGGCAGGTGCTAACGACCGTTCACGGAACCCTTGTAGCCTATATCCAGGACCCCACAAAAGATGGTGTAATTAGTATTAACGATCTATATGTATTCATAGGAGAACAAGTTAGTTCTGATAATCAACTTAGCTTTTTGTTCAACAAACAATTACCGGCCAATATTGGCAGTATTACATTGGCAGAGATTGAGTGGTTACCGCAGGCAAGAACTTATGTTGATACACTGTCTGCCCTACCATATATACTTATTGGAACCAGTATTGTTTCTTTTATTATCGCTTTAGCTCTCGCTAAGCGAAAAAGAGCCACTGTATTAACCGCCGCTATTCTTAGTTTTATCTTAATGATTTGTACAATAGTAGCTCTAGAAGTGGGTCAGATGGCAATTTCTAATCAAGTTCAACCCCAGTATGCAGATGCTTCAGAGGCTGTCTATAGCACAATTACCCAACCATTAGCCGATAGAACTATGGGCTATGCTACATTGTTTGGTTTTGTAGTATTGCTTTTCATCATCACCGCACCATTAACTAATTTAATAAAAGTTCGACAATTTACGGATGGGCATATATCTTCATTGGCTAATCGCTATATACCCAAGAAAGAATTACCCGACTGGCTTTATTGGTTGCCAGACAACAGGTCCGCAGTACTATGGACTACATTTGCGATATTGTTTATCGGGATTGGAGTTAGGATACCACCACTATCGGAACAGATTATAAACGGCTTTATATGGGCAACAATAATAGTATTTGTTCTTTATATTGTAAGTAGTTGCATTTCAGCTACTCGTAAATCTTCTAAAAAATAGTGATATTATAGTCGTATGCAAGTACGGCGCAATAAGAACACTGCTCCTGAATGGATACCGCGAATTATCGCGCTTGTAATTGCTGCGGTAATCTCCACATTACTGGTTTTATTTGTTATTTATCAGATTAGAGATTTAATTGCTTGGTTAGCGATTGCATTATTTCTATCATTCGCGCTAGAACCACTGGTAAACTACCTGGTACATAAAGGCTGGAATAGGAATCTGGCTACAGTAGTTGTAATATTTAGTTTCTTGATGATTATTATTGGGTTTATTGCTTCTATGTTGCCGTTAATTGTTCAGCAGTCGGTAGAACTAATAAAACAATCTCCATCGTGGCTTACATCTGCCGTGGACTCATTTAATAGAATATTTGGCACTTCGGTCACCCAAGCTGATATTCTGGGTAATGTAACGGCTGCTGACAGACAGATAGGCGATTATATAAATAGTGCGGCAGTAAATCTGTTGGGTTTTAGCAGGCAGTTACTATATAGTTTTGTACAGGTTTTTGCGGTTTTACTTTTTACATTTTATTTTGTAAAAGATGGGCCTGCCCTAAGAAGATTAATATGTTCTTTTTTGCGACCCATTCAACAGAGATTTTTGTTAAACACCTGGGAACTTGCTATCGAAAAAACCGGTGGTTATATATTTTCTAGATTAATTCTGGTAGTTATATCGTTCTTTGTTCATTATATTTTCTTTATAATAATTGGTCTGCCCTTTGCTTTACCATTGGCTCTTTGGATGGGTTTAGTATCACAATTTGTACCAATTATAGGTACCTACATTGCGGCCGCTTTACCAGTTTTGGTTGCTTTGTTGGTAAACCCGTTTTTAGCACTATTAGTATTATTATTTATTATTGTGTATCAACAGGTAGAAAACTACTTTTTTATGCCAAAAATATCAGCCCAAACAATGGAGCTACACCCAGCAGTAGCTTTTGGTGCGGTTATGGCTGGGATTAGTCTAGGTGGCGCCATAGGTGCAATCTTAGCTTTACCGGTAGCTGGTGTATTACAAGAAATTACTAAAGGTTATCTAAGACAAAATAAAGTTATAGAATCTAAACTTACTAAAAAATCATTAACACCAACTAAAAATCATTGACTATTTGTTTAATTAGTAGTAAATTTCAGATACAACTAAGGAGGTTCTATGTCTAAAGAGGTAAAAGCTCTAGAATTTGATCAGGATACCAAAAATCTATGGTGGGTTTTGGTGTTAACCGGTGTTCTATCGGTAATATTTGGGTTTGTAGCTATTATTTGGCCGCAGATTACAATAGGGGTACTAGCGCTACTCTTCGCGGTGTTTATAGGTGTTAACGGGGTTGTCGATGTAGTTCAGGGCGTTAAAAAGTTGGGCAAATCTGTTTTTGCTGGGCTACTTAACTTATTAATAGGGTTTTTGGCAATAGGTGTTTCGGTGTTCTTGCTAGCTAATGTTGGGTCTGGATTTGCGATAGCAACATTGGTGTTAGTAATTTCTTTAAGTTTCATAGTAAGGGGTGTTCTGGTAATGGTACTAGCTTTTAGCGAACCAGATTTACATAGTAGCCGATGGTTTGGGTTTTTTGTAGGTATGTTATCGGTATTAGCCGGATTGGTAATTGCTTGGTACCCACAGGCTGGTACGCTTGCTTGGGTATGGGTAGTTGGGTTGTTTGCCCTAATTGCTGGAGCGATGCAAATTGCAGTTGGTCTTACCGCTAAAGATCAGAAATAAAAAATATGTTACTATAGTATTGGAAGATTCATCTTCCGCTAAAGCCGGGCGAAACATCCCGGCTTTTATGATTTTTTATGTTTTGCAATATAGGCTACAATTAGACTTATAGCAAAAGTAAATTACTATAGAAAATGGGGTATGTATGGTGGTAGAGATTTTATTAATTACCGTAATTGTGTTTTTATTGTTGATTTTAATTTTAGTTGTACAAAATAAAGGTAACAAAACTTCGCAAAACGAAGACATTGCTAAACTTAGTGAACAGCTAGATAGGTTAAAAGATAGTATTAATCTGACAGTTAACGACCGGATTGATAAAAACACTAAAATGATGCAAGAAACTATGCAAACTCAATTTGGACAAAGCGCCAAACTAATAACAGATGTAACGCAAAGATTAACTAAACTAGACGAAACAAATAAAAGAGTTGTAGATGTTGCCGATGAACTTAAAATGCTCCAAAATGTGCTTCAAAATCCGAAGCAAAGAGGAGGTGTTGGTGAATATTACCTAGAAACAGTTTTAGCAAATGTTATGCCACCAAGTGTTTATCAAATGCAGTACAGGTTTAAAGATGGTGAAATCGTAGATGCTATTATCAAGCTCGACAAAGATCGAATCTTACCAATAGATAGTAAATTTACACTAGAAAATTACAATCGCTTTATTGAAGAAAAAGATAAAGCTAAAAAAGAATCGTTTGCAGCACTATTTAAAAAAGACTTAAAAAATCGCATAGACGAAACGGCAAAATACATTAGGCCTAACGAAAATACTCTAGATTACGGTTTTATGTTTATACCAAGCGAAGCCATATATTATGATTTATTGGTTAACGAAGTGGGGGCAACAAATACAAGTTCGCGTGATTTAATAGAGTATGCCTTTAGAGATAAACATGTAATTATTGTTAGCCCCACCACCCTACTTGCCTACCTGCAAACAGTAATGCAAGGCCTAAGAAGTTTACAAATAGAAGAGCAAGCTAAAGAAATACAAAAACGGGTAGGAGAATTGGGCAAGCATATAGCCACACACGAAGGATTTATGCAAAAACTAGGCAATAGTTTAGGAACAACTGTTAATCATTTTAATTCGGCTCATAAAGAGCTAAAGAAAATGGATAAAGATGTGGTTAAAATAGCCGATACTAACCCATCGGTTGAACCGTTGCTTATTGATAAGCCCCAATCTGATTAATCTTGCAATAAATCTAATGTTAGTGCTGCTGTCCAGCTAAAGTCAGCACTACCCAAGCCGGCCCCAGTCAAAGGATTATAATATTCCCAAATCCCGTTTTCTCTAACTAGCTCTAAGGTGTGGCTTTTTAGGGCTTGAGCTTCTGTGTCAAAACCCATTCTTTTTAACCCATCTATTATTAACCAATTAGTATTAACCCAGGTAGGTCCTTGCCAGTATCTGTTTTGGTTAAAAAATCGACTATTTTTAGGAACGGTAGGAATAGGATGGTTTAACCAAAAAGCAGTGTCCGTAAATAATATTTTTACTAGCATTTTTGCTCTCGATTGGTTGATGGTACCGCTATAAAGTGGCAATAAGCTTGAAATCGTAGGTATTAAGATAGGCTTATTGGTAATAAAATCTCGGCTAAAATATACCCCAAAATCATCATTCCATAAATTCTCTAAAGCAGTGTCTGTGGATTTAATGTTATCCATTAAGTCTTTGGGTAATTTTTTGCCAGTAGCTTTCGCGATGTCTTTTAAAATATGATTATTTCGAGCGAAAATTGCATTAAAACCGACATCTTCTATAACAAAAAGTGATCGGTGCAGAATTTTATCGATATCATAATATTTTCTTCTTAGCCTTAGTACGGTATCCCAACACATGAGGGCATCAATATTGCGCATTCTTTGATCACTCGGGACCGACCTAGTGTCGCGCCTAACAACATTTATAAACTTTTCTAATTTAAAATTTTCTATAGCCGCAATCCAAAGTGGCCGGCTATGTTCCCTTAGCTGCTGTGTCCAGGGCGGGGTGTTATCCAAGCCTGTTTCGTAAGGGTGAATCTGCAAAGTTAAGCCTTGATTATGAGGGTCTCTTTCTTTGTAAAGCCATTGATGATAAGCAACCAAAGCTGGGTACATTTTTTTGTAAAAGTTAATTCTGTCGCCATTATTTAAAGCTTGCCCAACACTCCAGGTTGCTTGGGCTAGTAATGGGGGCTGGGTGATACCGCTAGTAGATACTTCGTTTGGCGATGCGCTTGATGTCCAGCTTCTCCAAACATTACGGTCTCTAGCATATTTTGGATCAGAACTAAATATCATGTGGGGCATCATTCCGTTGTGCCACTGCCCATGCAGTAAACTTAAAAGCTCTTGTTTAGCCCGTTCTGGGTCTATATGTGACCAACCAATAGCCGAAAAACAACTATCCCACAACCACTGATGCGGGTACAGGCCCGGAGATGGTACTGTATGGGTACCAAAATCATTAGCCTTAAGTACATCTTCGCAGGTTACCGCTAGCGCATTCATACTAGTAGTATAATCTTTTTACTTGTAATTGGTAAATATAATTGGAAACTCGAATTCGCTAGTTTTAAGTATATTGATCGCTTGCTGGAGTTCGTCTTTTTTGGGGCTCATAACCCTAACCGATTCACCCTGTATTTGTGTTTTAACTTTTGGCAGGTGCTCTAGGGCGGCTGTCGCCATGTTATTCTTCCTCATCCTTCCCCAGGTAGGCCTCCAGGACCTGGGGATTCTCCTGGGCCGCCTGGGGCGGGCCGGAGAAGATGGTGGCGCCGAAATCCAGGACCTGCACCTGCTGGCACAGGTCCATGACCACCCCCATGTGGTGCTCGATGAGGAGGATGGTGAGCTTGAATTCCCGGCGCAGCTCCCGGAGCAGTTCCACCAACGCTACGGTTTCCGCCTGATTCATGCCGGCCGCAGGCTCATCCAGCAGGAGCAGTTTGGGGCGGCTGATCAAGGCCCGGGCGATCTCCAGGCGGCGCTGCTCGCCGTAGGGCAGATTCCGGGCCGGAGCCTGGGCATAGCCGCCTAACCCGAAGCGCTCCAGGATCGCCATGGCCTGCTCAGTAAAATGCCGTTCCCGTCTCCGGAAAAAGGCCGTCCGCCCGATAATCTGCCAGAAGGAATAATCATAGAGGGCAAAGGCCCCCAGCCGGATATTATCCAGGACGGTCATGTCCTTGAATAGACGAATGTTCTGAAACGTCCGGCCCATGCCCGCGGCCATGATGCGGTAGCTGGGCCAGCCGGTG
>JALOQO010000017.1 GCA_025453305.1 Patescibacteria group bacterium
GAGGGGTATTCGCCAGAAATTGCGAAATGGAATATGGCCCGCTTGGGCGCCACTTGGCTATATAAACGATAAAAACGCCCGCTGTATCGCTGTGGATAAAGAAAAGGCAAAGTATATAAGGCGGGCTTTTGAAATGTACTCAACTGGCGAATACCCCCTCGCTCAAATCCGAAAGATTATAAATTCCTTGGGCTTGGTTGGCAAGAAAGGCAAAATGCTTTCTGTCTCAAATTATCAGTATATGCTCAAGAATAAAATCTATTACGGAATGATTGAATATAACGGCGAATTGTATGACGGAAAGCATGAACCGATTATCACAAAGAAACTTTTTGACTCCGTTCAAGAAGTGATGATGAGAAAATCCAAACCAAAAACGCCCAAACTCAAACCTTATTTGTATAGAGGATTTTTCCGTTGTGGAGAATGTGGATGTTTCATCACTACCGAAACACAGAAAGGACATAACTATTTGCGATGCACTAAACGGAAAAATCCTTGCTCGCAAAGATACGCCAGAGAAGACGCCATCACTTCTCAAATAAAAGAGGAAATCAAAAAAGTTTCTTTGTCTTCCGCTTGGGCAAACGCTTCAATCAATTATTTTGAAAACGAAAAAATAAAACTTGCCCAAGCGGAAAGCTCTTTCGCCCAAAAAGCGAGAAATGAACTTGTGGAGATAGAAACAAAACTTGATCGTTTGCTCGACTTGCAACTTGACGGCAATTTATCGCAAGCGGAATATACCGCTAAAAAGCACAAGCTCATTCTCGCCAAAAAGGATTTAGAGGAAAAAATCACCGCTTTTGGGCGAAAGAGCAATAATCGGTTCGAACTTGCCATTGCCTTTCTAAAAGATGCCAACCAAGCCGAAAAATACGCTCAACAAGAAAATCCCGAAAGGATTCGGGATTTTCTCAAAAAGATTGGTTCGAACTTCCGCATTGCCGACCGCACTTTGTTTTTGGATTTCAAAAATGCCTTCAAAATTGCGGAAAAATACCATACCGAGGCGCTTTGCGCCGAGGCTCATTCTTACGATTTCACAAAAAGTGAAAATTGGCGGAGAGGGAGGGATTCGAACCCTCGATGATGTTGCCACCATACTGCATTTCGAGTGCAGCGCACTAGACCAACTATGCGACCTCTCCGTGTTATTAATTATACGAGTTTAAAAACCGGGGATTCAACCCGCGTCCGGCAACGGCGATTACCGGTAAACTTCTCTAACAAATAGATTGTAGCAAATCAGACCTAAATAATATTGTACAGAATTAGTTTTAAAGTATTATCAAATTATATGTTCAATAATAAACATAAGCCACATTGTGAAACAAGACAAGACGCTAGGTTAAATTATCGAACCCTAGGTACAATGAGCCATTTGGCACTAGGAGCTGTTTTATCTGTTAATACACTAAACTCTGCTGGTACCTTAATGCAAAATGATAAAGAGCCAGCTATTGTTGCCTACGAAGGTGCAGAAATAAAAGACGAGGCTTTGGTAGCTTTTTCTGGATTAGGCGGTTATGGATCAGACCTTTATTGTACGCTTAATGCCATTGATACAAGGGATATTTGGGGGGTGTTTCATAATGGCCGTTTTGATTTAGAATTTCAAAGCCGGGCGATAGTAGATAGGGCAAAACAAGAAGGAAAGAATAACTTAACAATATTGGGTGACAGTGCCGGCGGTTTAATGGCTTTAAAAGTTACGGCAAATTTAATTAAATCGGGCCAAATTAATGTTAAAGAAGTAATTATTGTTACTACCCCAATCAGTGCAAGTAATCTTAGAACAAAAGAACGAATCGGCCTTGAGCTATCCAGCTTGGCGCTTACTATAGGTGGATACTCATCTAGGCTACCCGGTGAGTTGATTATAGAATTTGACAGAGATTATGCCAAAGGAACTCTAGCCAGTATAAAAAATGTGATAGAGCGAACATCTAATATGCCTAATGATGTTTTAGAACCACAAATAGACCTTGTTAGAAACGGGGCAGCTTATGAAGACATTGAAACTATAGTAAGGGCCGGTACAAAAATTACATATTTTGCACCGCAAAATAATAACCAGGATGAGCTAGTAGATACCGATATGGCTTATGAGGATCTGAAACAAATGGTTTTAACCGCCATGGCAAAAACAGGCATAGATTTAAGTTTAATAGATAACTACCTAACAATAGCAAGGGTAGGGCAAAAACACTCTATGATTACCAAAGAAGAAGGCAAGCTTGTAAACGACGGCCAGTGGGTTAGATACACAAACGCCGAACGGACCAAATACTTATTTGAGATTAGTCAACTAGACGGCTCCTCTAATGGTTGTGGTGATACTTTTCGCGATGTACAAGCCACCCTAACAGCACATAGGTAATTTAATGAGATAACTACTCTTTTTGATTTCCACAATATATATAGACCGTTCTTAGGGCGAACGGACTCTTTATTTGGTACGCCGTAGTATGCGAAATTATAACTTTGCGCTAATTATAATTTAGATATTTCCAATATTTCATCAATTATTGTTTTAGCATCTAGAGTTGAGTCAACCTCTATCGCATAGGCTTTATAACCTCTTTTGATAAGGTATTTATAAATAGTTGTTTTTTCCTTATGCCGTTGGTCCAGTAATATAAATAAGCGCCATAGGTAAATTTTACCAAATGAAAAACATTGTTTTACGAATATAATAAAGCCTTGACGTCATGAAGTTATAGCGCTACAATTGTTATTATGACTACACTTAGTGACAAAACAACTATATATTTAGATCCAAAAGTTAAAAAGTTTTTAAAGCATAAGGCGATAGCAGAGGGTCGTTCTGTATCTGACCTAATAAATGAACAGTTTGCAGACATGCTAGAAGATCTATATGATATAAAAGAAGTAGAAAAACGAAGAAACGAAGATACTGTGAGTTTTGAGGATGTTCTAAAAGACCTTGGCTTAACTTATGAACAAATACGAAGTTGAATTTACAAAATCTTCTCAAAAAGAACTAAATAAACTGCCGAAACAAACCGTCACAAGAATCTTAAAAAATATCGATAAATTAAGTGAAAATCCAAGGGCTGGATCTGTTAGGCCGATGGTTGGCATCAGCAGCTGGCGTTTAAGGGTAGGCGAATATCGAGTAGTCTATGACATTCATGACGGCAAACTAACCATCATGATTATTCGTATCCGTCACCGCAAAGACATTTATAGAAAATAAAAACTTTATCTTACTATAACATTTTTGCTTGGTACACCCGGCGCGATTCGAACGCTTAAACTTATTATTCGGTCGCAAACGGCAGAGGCCTATTTGCTCCGCCAAGCAAGGAAAACATAAACACCCACTGGGTGTTTATGCCTACGGTCGTGCGTTCCAATCAGCGGGGTATATGGCCAACTAAAAAGCCCGTTCATGGGGCGAACGGACTCTATAGTTGGTACACCCGGCGCGATTCGAACGCACGACCTCCTGTACCGCAAACAGACGCTCTATCCAGCTGAGCTACGGGTGCTCGTCATAAGTAGCTATTTTGACTTATATTTTGTAAATTCAAAATGTCCCGCCAAACCGCACTTATTCCTCTAATTTTAACAAACAGCTTAGGGCTTGGTTTGTTGAAAATTGTTAATCGCTTAAATAAAGGTGCAATTAAGCATTGGTTACTATAACAGATTGAAACTGTTTTTGCTAGGCTACTTTTTGGTAAGAATAATTATGCCTATAATAGGGCCTGCAAAAATTAACATAAAACCAGCCAATCCAAATAGCCATGTAAATATATTAACAAGCAACATAAAAATATTGCCATCAACTGTATTAAAAACTAACCTAAATAATATTTGTAGTATTATAACCGTAAAAATTATTATCCATCCTGAAAATATCCATAAAATCCCTTTAAGAACCTTTTTATTCTTCTTTTCTGGTATATTTACGGTTTGACTATTTACATAGCCATCAGTAGTGTAAGAACTATTAATACTATTGTCGTTAAATTGATTTTGATTATCCATAATACTTCTGACTTAATATCTTATTTTTGTGGCCCATTTATCTACAAAATCTTGTTCTTTTTGATCGTAGGGCAGGTAGCTACCAATAAGTTCTACAATTTTATCTATATCATCTGGGTCAACAAATATTGCATAGGCTATCATAAATTTTTTTCTAGGAATAAGCTGCACATAGGGTATTGTTGTATCTTGTATAACACAAAAACTTTTATAATCAGAAAATAGTATAGGCTTTTTATTGGTAATAATACCCGTTGAGGTGATTTTATAATCTATGACATCTGGTTTGGCGTTGGCAAAAACACCAAATACAAGCCCCAGTACCATAATGACCACCACCGATAATACATCCCTTGTAATAAAAAACATAAGTCCAGAAAACAAAACAGTAGCCAAGAATAATAATGCGAACCATTTAAATGATTTTTCGTGGTGTATAAATTCGTGTGCCGACCATTCGGCTAGCACCTCTTGAGTATCATTATTCTGCGTGGTATTACTATCCTGCTGGCCGTCAAGCTTGCCAGAGTTATAGCTCCAGCCTGCTTGATTATTAGATTGAGTATCCGAACCATTAAAAATTTTCTGGTACAATTGCTGATTGTCTTGGTTTTGTGAATTTTGATCCATCTTAATGTTAATTGTACTATAAAACAGTTATGTAAACTCGGCTTACCAAAAAACTTCGGCTCAAAATGAGTTAAATTTGGTTATGCCAGAAGTGATTTTATCTGATGGAGAGGTAGCCGTAGCTACATTGACAGCAGAAAAATTGATTATGGCGGACCAAAATAAGTCAGATGAGTCAGGGATTTTTTCGTAAGTCGAGTTATCTAGAACCAATCAGACCTTGCAATTATTTTCTGTAGAATTTTCATTTTTTGCACCGATAAACCGATTAGTTCTTTAAGGGCTTTCTTATTTTCTGTTTGAGTATCGGATTTTAATTGTTCTTCGTATTATATTATTGCTAGTAAACCTTCTTGGGTGAGCATATCGCTAAAATCAATAATATTTGCCATAATTTACTCCTTTACTACTTGGCGGAGAGGGTGGGATTCGAACCCACGGTACCGTTGCCGGCACGACAGTTTTCAAGACTGTTTCCTTAAACCACTCGGACACCTCTCCTTACAGATGTTAAGTATAGCAAAAATACATCTTTTATGAAAAATAAATAACCCTGCAATGAGCTGGGTTATTTATTTGGCGGAGGAGGAGGGATTTTCGACCCACAAGTCAAAAAGCTTTGCTTTTTGCTTTCGGGCCCGGCTCGCGGTCTCACTAATTGGTTCGACATCGCTCCGCCCGTTCGAATCCCACGCGACTAAAGCAGTTTAGTCGCTTCCTTGCGCCAAAAAGAAACCACCGCCAAAAAGAAACCACCCTAAAAGGGTGGCTCTTTTTGGCGGAGGAGGAGGGATTCGAACCCTCGCGCCAGGTTGCCCCAGCCTAACGATTTAGCAAACCGTCCCCTTCAGCCTCTTGGGTACTCCTCCGTGTTATTTATATCAATAACAGATACAAATTATAGCACCTTTCAACAAATTAGAATACACAATTTTGTTATTCACTATATACGAAATAATTAACACATCTAGTTACACTCAACCCTAAATCCCTCACTCAATACTGTCCTCTGTAAACCGTTCACCGTCAGCTTATAATCTTATATATAATATCCCCAAATGATATACGAAACACTATCTACTGTCTCCGAAACCTCCCATTACCCAGTTCCCATACCCCAAGCCCCAACTACGGTGTTCTAGCAAAGGCTAAAACTTCTACATTTGTTGCTCCGGCATCCAATAATAATGCGCTGCAGGCTTCTATTGTTGAACCCGTAGTAACAACATCGTCTATTAGTAAAATATCGGCACCTTTAATAATATCGCTATATATAACCGTGTAAGCACCTTTAACTTGTTCCTGTCTTTGCGACCGACTAGCCCCAACTTGTATAGTGTTTTTAGTTTTTAAAAGCAAACTGTATGATTTCCAGTTTCTTAATTTTGCAAACTCTTGAGCTAATAATTTTGAGTGATCAAAACCTCTTTGCCTTATATGTTTACTCATGGTTGGCACATATGTAACAAGTGGGGGATTGGGTTTATATATGTAGTAGTCATTCAGCAATTGAGCAATATTTTTGGCACCAGCTCTTTTTGATAAAAATTTATAGTCGTGAATTGTCCTAATTACTAGATCTTTATATTCTGCATATATATAAATAGCTTTTGGTTTATGTATTGAACTGTGTTTAAAGCAGGGAGAATGATTTTTGGTAGCTTTTTGGCAAACATAACAAATGCTTGGCAATGGTTTAATATCTTGTGAACAACCCGGGCAAATAACAAAACCCGCCAGATAGCAACCGACACAATGATGCGGAGCAATAGCAGATAATATTTGGTCTAAAATGCTAATGTTGTAGAAAATATGTTGTAAATCCGGTTTAGTTTATTGATACTCTAGTTATCCTAGTCTATAATCTCATTTAAAGATAAAAAAGCAAACCGCTATAAATAAGCTGCAATTATTTAAACCTTGGAGGGTAATATGGCACGACGATCATCTGATGACGATTTATTAATGGAAGAGGAGTTAACCGCTGCATTTTTAGAGGGTGACGACATGAACGATGCCCAACCCGTTCAGCAACCAGCACCAGCTGACGATGAGTGGGACGAGGGCGAAACAATCTTAGGCCAACTAGCCGTAGATGTTTACGAAACAAAAGAAAAGCTAGTTGTAAAAGCCCGTACTGCTGGTGTTAACAAGAACGATTTAGATGTAAGCATAGCAGATAACACATTATCAATCCGCGGTACACTATCTGCGGGCAACGAAGAAGAGGTAGAAAACTACCACTTGCAAGAATGTTATTGGGGCGAGTAGAAGTCTAGTTTTGCCAGTACCGGTTAAAGAAGATGAAATACAAGCTAATCTTAAAGACGGCGTACTAACAATTAGCTTTACCAAGGTACAACAAGATACTGTTAAGAAAATCCAAGTTCTTTAGTAATTTTTATTTACTGATATAAAAAACCCCCTAAAAATAGGGGAGTTTTTTATAAGTTATACTAGTTTAAAAACATACTTCCCGACTGAGTAGTAAGATCACCTACAGTACCCAGTACAAATTTTACAATTATTTGCGCCAAGGCTACTATAATAAGACCAATAATTGCATACAGTATTGTGTTTTTAGCGCTACCAACCTTGGTGGTATCGCCACCGCTGGTAATGTACCTAAATCCACCGTAGATTATCATAATCACCGATATTACGCCTACTATCCAAGAAAATATATTAATAACCGTTTCTACTAGACTGTTAACAGCAGCTGCATTCTGTTCTTCGCTTGTATCGCAACCCTCGTCACTTCCAAATTCTAGATTTGCTCCTTCACACAATTGATCATTGATATTTGGTGCTGCACTAACTGTTAATGCTGGGATGAAAGCTACTGCAAGCAAAAACACCCCGGCTATCATTAGTTTTAAACTTTTCATATAAATATTCCTTTATTACTGTTTTTGATTATAGTTAATTATTACCACAAAAAGCTAATGCTTGTAAATAGAATTCAAATACTTAATTAATATTATCGCCTCGATTACCCCACTCTATTGATTACAAACCATACAATAGACTGCGCAAGAACAACAATAATTAAACCAATAATCGCATACAAAATTGTATCTTTGGCGGTTTTTGTTTTGCTAGAATCTCCGCCTGAAGTTACATACTTAAAACCACCAACCATAATCATTATTACCGAAGCTATACCAATTAACCACGAAAAAAAATCAATTATTGTACCAACAATATTATTTAATTTATTTTCTGGATCTGCCTCTCCGGGGCACACACCAGACGGGCATGTAGCTCTTATACCATCTTCAATTTGTGCACTAGCAAAGTTACCGAATGCTGTAAATGACAAGACAAAACAAAAAACTGTTGCCAAAAAAGTTATTGTTAATAATTTCATTATTTATGCTCCTATTATTTAAATTGGTTTATAAAGAACAATACGATATACCTACTTAGCACTATGACAATCACTCCAATTAACGCATAGATTATCATTTTACGGCCATCTGCTGCCTTTTCTGACGATCCAGCACTTTTTATATACCTAAAACCGCCCCACATAATATATAAAACCGCCAATATTCCAGCAATATATGCTAAGAGGTCAATTATTCTTTTAATTATATCTAGGACAACATTGTCTGAATTTTCGGTGTTTTCTGAACCCTGTCTCCAGCCTATGCAAAGTGAGCTATTTTTATTTTTAGACTGGCTACAAATTGCATCTAAATCGTCTACCGCTTTACCCTCTGCCACTAAAACAGCACTAGGAGCAATAAAGGTAAGCCAAAATAATAAAATATATAATGATAATACTGCTTGTTTCATTTTGTCCTATCTATTACAAACCTTACAATGGTCCAGGCAAAGCTAGCAACTATAAGCCCAACAACCACATATATAATATTTCGCCGAGCGCTAGCTACTTTTTCTGGGTTACCGCTAGACAATATTAATTGTACGCCAGCCCAGGTTACCATTAATACGCCAATAGCGCCTAGCACAGCGAATACTAAATTTACAATATCAGATAATGAATTGCTTGGATTAGGCAAATAAGTCGGTTTGAGCAGTTGCGCTATATATAAAAATGCTTTCATGAATTAAACCTTGTAGCAATAAAACCTACCAGTTGAGAGGCAAATACTGCAATTACTAAACCAACAATGGCGTTAAAAATTGTAGTTCTAGCGGCAGCAATTTTGTTAGAATCACCGGTTGATGTTAAAAATCTAAAAGAACCATAAATTATCATTATCACCGCCAAAAAACCGGCACCAAACATAAGAATATCAAATACCCCCATAAGTATTAACACCGTTAATGTACCGGCATTTACGCCACCATTAGAAGTATCTGTATTAATAGTGCAATCGGGGTTCATGGGTAGATATTCGTACCATACCGGAATGCTAAAAAAGCCATTAGATCTTCTGTTTTCGCACCCTAACTGGTTAGACGCATAGGCTGGGCTAGCAAAAATAAACATCATAAGCATAAGCAAAGATAAAACTAATGGGATTGATTTATAACTGAAAACCACTAGAACACACCTCCGGGCACCAGCCACTGTAAAAACGCATATAAAAAGAAGTAAGTCAAAAGTCCTATTACAACATTACCAATTTGTTCTTTTGCCGCCTTAACACCACCAGCATCATCTCTGGCTAATATATATCTAACACCAGCATATGCAACCATAACCGTAGACCCGGCCACAATTAAAACCGTTAGCCAGTTCATAAAAAATTGTATCCACAGTATTATTGGGTGATCTCCGTCTAAGTCACCCCTATAGACACCGATCTGATTCGTAGGCGGAGCAAGTGGATTAGTAGATTCAGCATCTATAACGGGTCTTGTTCCGTCATAACTTCCGCTATTATCTTTAACAACTTTCTCTGCACATTTTCTCTGATCAACTAACTTAGTTTCTTTCCTAAAACATGCTTCTACCTGTGCAATACACTGGCTAGACCTACTATCCGTTGGGCAACCATATTCACCGGCAGCCGTAGCATTGTTGTTAAACCCAAAAAATAACGAATATACAACAACGATTACAACAAAAGTGTAGGTTAGGCTTAAATTGTTACGGTTTATGATTTTCATATTTAATTGTTGTTTGATAGTATTTAATAACAAAAAGCTTACGATTACAACCTTAATAACATTTTATTCTTATCCTAACCCACTGTTTTCAATCTTTCTTTTGCATATTATTTATAATTATAATAGTCCTCAATCCTTAAGGTTAAATATATTACCAAATCAAAGTAGAATATTTATTCAACTTATGGTTAAATTTATTTATTAATATGGCATTGCGCAAAAGAAAAATATCATTATACTTTTTTTCTCTACTAATAATTAGTAGCTTGGTATTTGGTATTTTACAGAACACGGTGTTTGCTTACCAACTATCAGCATTGGGTGTAGATGACAGAATAAAAGTTAGAAACTTAGCAATAATATTTGAGAAGTGTTATTCCCTTTCAGGTTATGACGATAGGGTGTCCCAAGAAGAGGTAAATAACGGGCGCTGGCTAGCAAGCGGCACCGGGTCGGATCATATAGTAGCGGCCGGCATACTAGTTGATTCAGTAGATGGAATAGTTGACTGCGCCGGAGATGATGCAAATTGGATGCAGCAATTTATGACCCTGGCCTCATACGGCTCGCTGGCTCAAGCATTCAATGACCTTTCTAAAACAAAAGCCCCAGGAGACACCGATCCGCTTGGATATTTAAAACCAATGAATGAAATAAAAACAGTCTTAAACGGAAGATTTGGCTACGATATATGGACACTAGGCAGCCAGGACTATCTGACTTATAGAAGTAACTTTTTAGATTGGGAGAACACATGTCAGGCACAGCCGGTAACCCAAAGATCGAATGTTGGTATTTATGGCGAAATATGGGTTGTAAGAAACAATCAAGTAGAAAAGCAGCTGTATTCATACCAAGACAATAATGTATATAACCGAATTGGTGAAGAAAAATTCGGCCGTAATAACGATACTATTGATCATGTTAAATGCTCCGAGCTATTGGGATACTTAGCTACTAAGTCCCATGCTGACGCATATTTGGCTTCCCTTGCCACACTACCCAGTGCACCACCCGTCGCAACACCCGGCGGCGCAGCGGATCCATCTAGTGGTGTATCCGACGGTGATGGCTCATGTGAAGCGTCAATGGCTCTTGGCTGGATTGTATGTGCCATAGGCGAGGGCTTATCTCATGTCACCCGTTTGATAGATGGTACTATGTATGATTTATTATATATTAACACCGAGGAATGGAACGAAGACAGTGGAGTATATGTTTTCTGGGGTGTGTTTAGAACACTTGCAACTACATTATTGGTAGTAATTGCTTTGGTTGCCATTGCTAGTCAGATATTTAATTTTAATTTTTTAAGTGCCTATACAGTTAAAAAGGTTTTACCTAAAATAATTATTGCAGCAATAGCTATACAGTTAAGCTTCTTTTTAGCTAAAATTGCGGTGGACATATCAAATACAATAGGTTACAGTATCCAATCTTTAATGTCGGCACCTTTTGAAAGGTTCATTGATACATCTGCTTCTCCTGATGGTTGGATAAGTTTTCAAAATATAATGAGCCTTTGGGCCGACAATACACCCGCCATACAGCAACAAGCAGGTGCAGCTGCTGCAATTACCGCTACCGGTCTAGCCGGGTTATTTGTTGCCGCACCGGCTTTAATAGCACTAGGTGGAGGAATTATTGGAAGCGCCACCGCTGGCCCTTTTGCGGTAGTGATGTTAATAATAGCCACACTTGTACCTGCGGTAATCGCACTTATAATAGCTTATGCGACACTAGTTTTAAGAGTTGCGATTATAATCGGCCTTATTGCAGTTTTACCACTGGCGATAATTGCCTGGATACTGCCCAATACAGAAAAATGGTGGAAACAGTGGTGGGGCATGTTTTTTGCAGCCTTAATAATGTTCCCAGTAATTATTGCTACTTTAACTTTTGGTAAATTGGTTGCAGTAATGTTTGCAATAAACAACAGCGGTGGCCTAAGACCAATTATTACCCTTTTTGCAATAATAATTGCATATTTTTTGCCTTATTTCTTAATTTTTAAAATGATTAAATTTAGCGGTGGTGCATTGGGCAAATTACAAGGTGTAATAGATAATACTAAATCAAAAATCAGTGGTAACGAGGGTCTTAAAACCTGGCGCCAAAGAAAGAAAGAATCCGCTAAATACTATTCGGATGAGCGAGCACGGTCAGCTGCTTTGGGAGCTCAAGGTTATCTAGACGATAAAGATAATAAAAATAAAAGATTTCGACGAGCTTGGAATAGGCGAGTGCTTAGCAATGCTCAATCTCGACTGGGTAATTCTGGATATTACGGGGAACTACAGGAAGCCGAAATGGCTAAAATTTTAGATAAAGCCAAGTCTGACGCAGAAGGACAATATACTAGAGCAGAGGCTTCTGTAGGTCAAAATAATCATAAGAAATTTAATGCCTGGGCATTAACCGGCTTAGATGAAAATGGGGAAAAAAAGGATACATTTATCGACGAAGATACTAATGCAGAAATAAAGTGGAGCGAAGAACTACAAGCCGCAGCCGTACCAAAAGGTCTTATGTTTAAACACAATGATCAAGTTAAAAAAGTTATAGCTGAGGGTAAAAATAGAAATGACGGTACTGGTGCGGTTATTCGGCGCTTTGCTCAAGATAATCAAAGCAAGCTAGACGAACTAATGCCCTCTTTGACTAGGGGTAGATACGGCTTAGAAGAAAAGAAAGATAAGGGTGTTGTAGTGAAAGACAAACAAGGTAAACCAATTATAGTAATGTCTGGTTCTACGGAGAAATCCTTTGGTTCTATTGGTAAAATTAACGCAAGTTCGGATGAGTTTAAGGAAATGACAGATGCTCATGTAAAGGGCTTGACAAACGACGCAACAAAACAAAGAGCACTGGATATAATAAACTCTGTTACGATACCCGGAACAGCCTCTAACGACCTAGATGATTACGAAAAAGCGTTAAGAGAAATTGACGAAAATTTAATAGACAAGGGTACAATAGCTATGGTAAAAGTATCAGACGGCAATTTGAAATTAGGTTTTGATCCCACTGGTAAAATTATTGCGGTCAAAACAGACCTAGCCCCTTAGGTCAAAACAAACCCAGACCCTAATGACGAGAGCTAGCTTATTATAAATAAGTCGTAACCACCCCGAAATAGCCAGTACCATCAGGTGCGGGTGGTGGTCACAGCGAAACAGTAGATCCAAGCGGTTTGTGGACTCTGGGCCCTTAAACAATCTTCCGATATAGTTAATAACGGTTAGTGTGTGTATAATCTGCTACAATATAAGCATAATCAGAAAATAAAATACCATGGCAGAATATAAAGTAATCCAAGATGTAGAAGCAGAAGATAAGATTATAGGTAGCTTAAGTTTAAAGCAACTTATTTTTGCTGCTATAGCGGTAGCTATAGCTTTTTTGGGTTTTAGGATATTTATGCTGGTAGGTAATATTTTTATATTTATTCCTTTTTTGCCATTTATTATAGTTTTTGGACTTTTAGCAGCACCCCTGGGTAGGCAGCAATCTACCGAGCTATGGCTAGCCGCGCAAGTGCATTTTTATACCAAGCCTCGTAAGCGCATTTGGGATCAAAGCGATATAAAGCAGCTAGTACATATAACCGTTCCTAGAAAAATCGAAAAACAATACACCGACGGTTTAAACCAAGGTCAGGTAAAAAGCCGAATAAGCGCCCTAGCAACAGCTATGGACTCTAGAGGCCAAGCAATTTTACACCCAATGCAAATAAGCGACTATACCAATGGTAATTATGGCCGAATCATAGAATCTAAAGTTAATAAAAGTAGGGTAGATTTAGACATTAAACCAGGTGATGACATACTAGATGCCAATAATTCTACTTCTCAAAATTTTTCTAAATTATTACAAGAATCAGACAAAAACCATAAACAAAAAATTATAGAAGACTTAAAAAAGCCCAAACCAGCCAATCCCGCAAAAGATCAAGATAATACCGTATGGTTTACGCAAACCACCGATCAAATAATAGATACCCCAAAAGATATATCTATAGCCAACTATGCTGGTTTCGCCCCCGAACCACAAGCAAAAATAGTATCCTTACCAGCAAACAAGGCAGCAGAAGAAACAGAAGAAGACAAAGCCATTTTAAAAAATAACCGTGCATTATCAACCGAAAAATTCAGAAATCCACACCATAAAGTTGTCCCAACGCCAGAACAAATTGCCGCACAACAAGAGCAAGATAAGCTAGATCAAGAAATTCAAAATAAAGCTAAACAAGCAAGACAAAAAAGACTACAAGATAACAAACCCAAGACAGGACTAACAAAGACTGATACAATAGAACTTGCTTATGATAATAATTTATCGGTGTCATCTGTACAACATTTAGCCGATAGAAAAGCTGCTAAGCAAAAAAGCCCAAGCGAAGTAGTTGTAAAATTACATTAGCATTTTTTAGGTTTAATAAAAGTATATAAAATGCCACCCGAGCCACCACAGCCAGAACCAAGCCAATTGACTCAACCGCCAATAGGTGCAGCTGCTCCTATAGTGCCTACACCCGCCAGCGGTGGTCAAGCAAAAGGTAACCCCAATAGCACCCAAAACACCTTACAAATTGCCGAAATAAGAGACGGTGTTGTGATTATGAATGACGGATCTTTTAGGGCTGTTCTGCAAATTCAAAGCATAAATTACGATCTTATGAGTGGCGAGGAAAAAGAGGCTGTAGAATACGCCTACCAAAGTTTTTTAAACTCACTTTATTTTGAAATTCAAATAGTAGTTAAATCTTCTAAAATAGATATCCGGCCTTATTTAGATAAACTAGACAAAATTAGATCAGAACACGACAATATGCTACTAGCCGTACTGATGGACGATTATCTTAATTATATTGCTAATTTAGCCGAACAAACCAACATTATGGATAAGAAATTTTTTGTAGTAATACCGTTTTATAGCAATTTAGACACCCGAAAAGTAGCCCAAGCTAGCAAGGGGCTTATAGAAACAATTTTTGGCAAAAAAGAACAAGTGGTAACAATAGACGAAAACATACTTGAAACGGGCAAAACAGAGCTTAAAAACCGCGCTCAAACCGTACTGGCCGGCCTAAACGGCTGTGGCGTGCAGGGTGTATCATTAAACACCCAAGAACTTATAGAACTATATTATGATTTTTATAATCCAGACACAGCTACTCACCAAAAATTAATTAACTTTAGCAACCTTACGGCGCCGATTATCGAAAAGGGTGAAGGTAGCGCATATCAACCTAACCTAGAAAAAGAGGTGGTGTAAATATGGGATTATTTGGCAAAAAACAAACCACCGATCCATCACAACAAGCACAAATGCAAGTTGTACAAGATCAAGAAAACATTAAAGTGGCCTTTGACAAAGGTATAACCGCCTTAAGAGATTTTATTGCACCCAGTAGTATCGAATATTTTAGCAATTATTTTCAGATAGGCACTAGGTTTGCCAGAACCTATTATGTTTACGGCTATCCAAGGCAAATATTTACCGGTTGGTTAAGTGGTTTTATTAATATAGACGAGGTAGTGGATCTATCGATGTATATCTACCCAGTCGAAAGCGAAGTCGTGCTTAATAACTTGCGCAAAAAAGTATCCCAGCTAGAGGCCGGTATACAGATAGACTCCGAACATGGCAGAGTTAGAGACCCGGCAAAGCAGGCAGCCATACAAGACGCCGAAGAACTAAGAGATAAACTACAGGTGGGCGAAGAACACTTTTTTAGATTTGGATTTTATTTTACGGTTTACGGAGAATCAAAAGAAGAGCTTGATTTTGTAAGCCACAAAATAGAATCTATGTTAGGCCAACAACTAATATACAGCAAACCAGCTACAGCCCAGCAAGAGCAAGGTTTAAATAGCACAATTCCGCAGTTCACCGATCACCTTAAAATTAGACGAAACATGAACACCGGCGCTATCAGTACAAGCTTTCCTTTTACCAGTGCTGATCTTAGCGATAACCACGGCATTTTATATGGTGTAAATATGCATAATAGCGGTTTGGTAATTTTTGATAGATTTAGCCTAGAAAACGGCAATAGTGTTGTTTTTGCCAAATCTGGCGCTGGTAAAAGCTTTACTGTTAAGCTAGAAGCCTTGCGCAGTTTAATGCTAGGCACCGATGTTTTTATAATAGACCCAGAAAACGAATACGAAAAAATGGCAGAGGCAGTTGGCGGGAGCTATGTTAAGCTTAACTTAAACTCACCAACCAGAATTAACCCTTTTGATTTACCAGGTGTACTAGAAGAAGATAAAGACAATGCTCTTAGAAGTAATCTTGTAACTTTGCATGGTTTGTTAAGACTAATGATGGGTGGGGCGCAAGTTCAAATTGCCGGTGGCCAAGGTGGTGCAGCATCAACACCCGTTTTAGAACCCGAACAAGAAGCAGATTTAGACGCCGCACTACTAGAAACCTATGCTAAAGCCGGTATTACTACCGACCCACTTACCCATAATAGCCAGCCACCAACAATTAATGATTTATACGATGTTCTTTTGCATATGGGGGGGACCGGCCCACAGCTAGCCCAAAGGTTGCGCAAATACACCACCGGTACATTTAGCGGCTTGTTTAGCCAACAAAGTAATGTTGATATTAACAACCCATTTGTAGTATTTAATATCAGAGATCTAGAAGACGAACTGCGGCCTGTTGCAATGTATATAGTGCTTAATTTTATCTGGAACAAAACCAAAAAAGACCGCAAAAAAAGAATTTTAATTGTAGACGAAGCTTGGCAGTTAATGAAGTACGAAGACA
>JALOQO010000088.1 GCA_025453305.1 Patescibacteria group bacterium
TTCACTTTAGCCGTTAATCACAGCCGGGGTATTGTTATTATTTAGTTTCCACTTTTATATACTGGCTAAGGAGAATTATTATAATCAAGAAAGCTAGTTACCTGTCGTTGCCTCTGTATATATTCTGACCCGCTACTAGTATTTGGCGTGATAAATCAGGCAAAGCATCAAGCTCGTCAACGCTCCTAAAACCAAGTGTCATACTTATTCGGGGCTGACCGTTTTGATTGCTACCAACCCCGTGAAACAGCAAACCGTTGAACAGTAACACATCACCTTCTTTCATGGGCACTGGGACAGCTTGGTTTTCTAGGCCATCATATTCTTCGTGGTCGGCCATCCATGTACCACCCCCATTGGCTTGTGGAACACCTACATATGGTAAATTATGCGATCCTGGAATTATTCTGGTTGCGCCGTTTTCTAATGTTGAATCTTGTAAATAAATCACTGCAGTGACCAACCCTCTTGTAGGCTGTAGAATGTCGCGATGCAGTCCTTCGGCCGGTTCGCCTACTGTATTGTTAATTGTTGCGTGGTTGTGTCGGTTTTTTACAAAAACTACATTAGGTCCTAATATTATAATTAACGCACCTACTAAAGCATGATGCCCGATTACCCTTTTCATTAGCTCTGGATTTCTGTCATATAGCCCATAGAGTTTCCTGTTAGGATTAGATGGGTCGGTATCGCCTTGAGCTAGATCTGCCTGTTCTTGTACAAACGCTCGTATTATTTCAGTCTGGCTGTTGTCAAATACATTCGGGAGCTTAAGGTAGCCTTGGTCTCTATAAAACCTAGCCAATTCTTGGTTTGAAACACCATTACTCATATACAATTTTATATCATAACTTACCAAGATAATCAAGAGCCAAGTATGCAACTTCTACATCCGTTAGTTGACCTGTTCGTAAAAATGTACGAAATTCGTTAAGTGGCATTAGAACAAGTTCGGTCTGCTCTGTATTGGTAATCTTTGGATCGGCAATTTTTTTACAGTTTGTTGCAACGAAGCAATGTCGTACCATTGTAGAGTAAGCATCGTCTAGACAAGTTCCAATCTTAATAAAATCACCCTCATAACCGGTCTCTTCTAAAAATTCCCTACTAATAGACTGCAGAGCATTCTCTCCCGGCTCAAGATAGCCACCTGGCAGCTCATTTAGTATTTTATTAGGACCCGGCCTAAACTGTTTAGCCAAGATTATATTATCATCTTTGGTCATAGCAAATATAGAAGCTGCTGGAGCTTCCGCTTTAATATAAAAATCTGCCTTTTCACCATTGGGCAATTCAAAATCTACTTTATCTATAGCACGTGAATACTTTTTAAAAACTTGCTCTCTTGTTAGCTCTTTCCAGGGTACTATGGCCATTTATACTCCTAATACTTTCGTTTTTAATACTAATGATTGTATCTTAATTGTTTTTGCAAATCTACATCGCCTTGCGAGACTTTCCAAGAAGCAATCGTACCCACATCCCTAAAAAACCTGTTGCCGTTATCATATGCAAATAAACCCCTTAGACAACAAGCACGAGCCAAGCAATCCTTGTAAAGCGATAAAACACCCCCATCCATCATCCATTCAAGACTTCCGATAAATTCAGAGTCAACAATTACAGCTCCGGTGCTACTAGCTTTGTAGCAAACTTCTGTTGCAAAATTTTCTGGTTCCGGCTGCTCAAACTCGTTTGATACTAGTACCCTACCCTGGTGATTAACACTGTATGCGTCTTCGTTAGGAACACCGCGTTTCTTAGTAAGCGCAATGCTAACAATTGCACCTATCTTTTGTTGCAACAAAAAGACATCATGAAAGTTCGGAATATTTATGTCAAGAATGGTATCTACATTCTGAACTACTAAGCCTCGGGATGCATCTAGACTTTGGGCGAATCTTACTAGATCACCCCCGGTTCCAAGTTGTACCTCGCTGGTTGTAACCATAATTGCGCGGTCTTTTGAATATTCATCTCGAGTATATTCTGCAACGACAGATTGATCACCGGCGGCTACAACTATATCGTCAATACCCTGTAATCTTAAATTGGCAATGTGATGATCTAACAATTTTATCTTAGGCTCGCCTAACTCAATTAACGCTTTAGCAATACCCTTTTGAGGGTCGGCGGTTAACAAACCTTTTAGTCTTGTGCCACGACCGCCAGCATTAATATAGCCTATAAGAGGTCTTTCGTTACGATAACTATACATCATTTAAATTATACCGATTTGTACAATAATCATAGATATATTAACAACTTAGTAATAAACTCGTTAGCAGATTATTGATGTTAGAATGTTTTTTAAGAAAATTAATATTGATTTTTGCTTATATAGATAATAATTTTTGCTTAAGATCAGCTAGGTTGGAATATTCTAATTTTATATCTGCTAAGTCTTGGCAGAGGCTGTTTTTTACCTGGCTGTTTATGGCTACAATAATTTTTTTGTTTTTTGCTAGGCAATAGCCTATTTCTATTAGCATACCTTCGCTTTTAACTTCAGAATCTAATACCACCAAAATCACATCATAAGTATCAATAAAGTTTAGCACTCGCTTAACCGTAGTTGGCCAACTTTCATTTTCATCAATTAATGATTTCTGGTTAAAATATGTACTATAAAATTCATCACCCGGCCTTTTGCTAAAAGCTTGTTTAATGGCCTTTTGTAGGTTCCCCAACCTGGGTTCATCTGCGCCGGTGTGTCTGTAGGATATAAAATATTTCATTATTTTAGAACTTTGCTACTACATAGGGTTTTTTAATATATATAGAAAGTTTAGCACATTCACCTGCTGTTTTGATTAAATGAGTATGCTGGTGGCTGGGTATAGATCGCAGTCTACCATTAAAAGATCTTGTGTATATGTCATATCCATTCTTTTCATATTGGCCTATCAGATCTAATATAAATAACTGTTCACATTTTGGTAAATCATAAAGTGATGCCGAGTGAGTTTTGGGTACTATCATTAAATGTTCTACTACATTTCTGTGTTCCCAGATATCATAAGGGAACTTATTTTTTATTATTGTGGCATGTTCGTAATCTTTAACAATTAAATGAGTA
>JALOQO010000089.1 GCA_025453305.1 Patescibacteria group bacterium
CATCCGCAAAATATTCCTTACCCGTATTAGTACTTATTCCTACCACCTTATTATTATTTGTTACTAAGCTCTCAACGGCAGTAGATTTTATAACCGAACCACCCCGTTTAGTAATATAATCCTCTAGCGGTTTTATTAGAACTTCAGACATTGGGCCATTAAAAGTGCCTATCCTGACAAAAGGCAGCCTCCATTTATATGGTAATATCAGACCCATTAAAACATAGGCAGAATATCTTTCTATAGGTAAAAAGAATATACCCTCGGTAAAAGGTTTTAGCACGAAATCAACAGTATCTTGTTCGATATTAAACGCGTCAGCCATATCCTTTACAGTTAAAGAGTCTAGGTAATACGGTTTTTTATAATACAAATAAACCATATGTCTAAACATTTTTAAAAGTTTAATCCTCTCCTTAATGTTTATAAGATCATAATGGCTAAATATACTAATAATTGTACGAATGGGTTTATGAATAATGGATATGGATAATTCTATCGGCTGTTTTTCGGCGGTGCGAATAGCAATCTTATCCTGCCACTTGATAATATCTCTTAAGGACACTCCGGCAGTTTTTAACAATCTTGGTAAATGGTAATACAAACTTAGGTATCGATGTAGCCCGGATTCTACTACCATATCATCTTGAAACCAAGAGCTAGTACGGCCTCCCAGGTGCTTACTGCGTTCAATAACTAAAACTTTATAGTTAGCATGTACCAAATTAACCGCAGCCGACATTCCGGCTAGTCCGGAGCCCACTACGATGACATTGCCTTTAGCGGAATTAATCATATATTTTTAGGAACGATTAATTAGACCTAATGTATACAAACCCGATAATCATAAAGAATAGTTTATACTTAAATATCTTTAGGGTTGCCAAATAGAATCTTACCTATAAATATTAATAGTAGAGCCCCGACTAGGGCAACCACAAACGACACCAGATTGAAACCTTCTACATCTACCCCAAAAAATGTTTCAGCTATAAAACCGCCAATTAGCGCGCCTATTATACCAATAAATATATTTGCGAAAACACCCTGCTCCTCATCAGTTCTCATCAAAATTGACGCAATCCATCCTACAAGCCCACCAAATACTATCCATAGTATAATTTCTATCATCTATTACCCTTTCTAATTGCTTTTTCACCGTTATTTATAAATACATCAAGTGGTATATAACACCTGCTATCAACAAATGATTGACCCTTATTAGCTGTTCGATCTCTGTAAAGCTTATTATTTTTTCTGTTTAAAAAACTTTTTATGCGCAAATCTAATTGTTCTTCTCTCATATATCCTCCCATGTAGATAGCTTATTATGTTAAATTCAATTTTTCTGTAAACTTAATTACCCGGCATATGTAAAATATATTACAAAGAAATGGTTATTGTGCATTAAAATAAAAGTAAGCTATGAATGATTGCCATGAATAAAGATTTAATTGATTTCGCCAACGATCATCTGGTTAGGGAGGTTTCTAAGGGTTCAACTATTTTATACCAGGGTGAAGTCCCTAGAAATGCTAATATCCTAATTGAAGGTCTCGTTAGAGTATATAGTATTTCGCGCAGCGGCGATGAGCAAGTAGTAGCTTTTCATGTAAAGGGCGAGCCCTTCCCCTCGTCTTGGATATTTGGAACTACTACGAGCTCTTTATTTTTTTACGAAGCAATGACCAAATGCAAAATTGCATACATACCAAAAGATATTCTTCACCAATTTATTTATTCGAACACCACAGTAATTTCTAGGGTATTAAAATATTTTACATCTAGCTACTCTTCTCTTCTACTAAGAATAAATGCTATGCAACAACCCAGGGCAAGAGATAAGCTGATGTACACCTTATACTATCTAGCTATCAGATACGGTATAACTAATGGCGAAACCGTTAAGTTACCAATAACACTAACCCACCAAACCCTCGGAAGCCTTGTAGGATTAACACGCGAAACCACCGCTATGGAAATGAGTAAACTTAAAAAAGAGAAAATTATTAGTTATAAAAATCAAACATATATAGTAAACATAAAAAAACTACTTGAAATTTTGGGAGAAGAAAATTTCATAGATATCAATAATAGTAACTAAATTTAATTTAAGCTTTAGGTAAAATAATATTTATGGTTGTTCCCACATCTTCTGTGCTGTCAACGATAATTTCGCCGTGATGGGCATCAATAATTTTTCTCACCAAATAAAGACCAATTCCACTACCAACAACTTTGCCCGTAAGTTCGTTAGGAATTCTGGAGAACTTTTTGAATAAAAGTCTTAAATCACTCTTGTTAATACCTACGCCGTTATCTTTAACTGATAATTGAACAGACTTTTCTCCCATCTCTATTAAGCAAACAGATATATGGCCACCCGGTTTAGTATATTTAGAGGCGTTACTTATTATGTTTTCTATAGCCATACGGAGATATTGTTGATCGCCGTTAATAATTAACTGTTTATCCGGTAGGTTTATTTGCATTGTTTGCATATTTTTAGCTATCATTTGTCTCATATCGACTGTAACACCATTAACTAAGCGAGTAATATCTATCTTTTTTATAGATATATTTAGCTCACCAGCATCGGCTCTGGCTACAAAAAGCATTTCGTTAATAGTATCTAGCTGTCTTTCGTTACTCTCATAAGCTTTGTCTACTAAACTTTTCTGTAGCTTAGTTAGTTGGCCGATCTCCGAGGACAGGGTTTTGAATTGATTATTGGATAGGCTTAGATTCTGCAAGTTTTTTAACTGCCAAAATTCTGTCGGCAGGGCCTTGAGATTATTGGATTTGAGATTAAGTGTCTGCAGGTTTCGAAGTTGCCCTATCTCGCCAGGCAGGTTCTCGAGGCGATAATTACACATGACGTATAGTAACTGCAGGTTCACCAGTCCACCAATTTCGGGCGGCAGTGCTGCGAGCCGATTACACCCAAGAAAAAGTGCTTGTAGATTATGCAGTTGGCCGATCTCCGGAGGCAGGTTTTCGAGCATGTTAAACGAGAGGTCAAGTGTCTGCAGGTTGGCTATGTTGCCAATCTCC
>JALOQO010000090.1 GCA_025453305.1 Patescibacteria group bacterium
CGAAAAAGAACAGGCCAAGCGAGCCCTTACTATCGCCGCAGCTGGTGGTCATAACATATTATTAAGTGGCCCGCCTGGAACGGGAAAAAGTATGCTCGCAAAAGCATTTATTGGTGTATTGCCCGACCTTAGCCAAGAAGAATCTCTAGTAACTACACATATCCACAGCCTAGTTGGACTAACCAACGAAATTATCTATCGTCCGCCGCTAAGATCGCCACACCACACAAGCAGTACAGTTTCCATAATTGGCGGCGGTCACAGCCTTAAACCTGGAGAAATTAGCTTGGCCCATAACGGAGTATTGTTTTTAGACGAATTGCCAGAATTTCAAAGATCGGCCCTAGAAAGTATGCGACAACCGCTGGAAGACGGGATAGTTAGCATATCAAGAGCTCAAATGAGCAGCACCTTTCCGGCCAATTTCTTACTTATAGCCACCAGTAACCCCTGCCCTTGTGGCTACTATAATAGCAATAAAACATGCACCTGTAGCGCACACGAAATAGCTCGCTATAACAAAAAGCTGTCTGGACCAATCCTAGATAGAATAGATATTCACATAACAGTAAACACTGTGGATCATCAAAATCTACTAAAACCAACCAATACCAAAGAATCGCCAACCATTCGAGACCTTATATACCAAATCAGAAAAGTCCAAATTAATAAAAGCGGTGTATTAAATTCGCAACTCAACAATACTCAACTTAAAAAATACTCGAATATGACACCTAAGGCTAAAGAATTGTTAGATTCTGCCGCCACTAAACTAGATATTTCTGCAAGAGCCTATATGAAAACCGTAAAAACTGCACGAACTATAGCCGATTTATCTGGGTCTAATGAAATTCAGCCCGAACACATCGCCGAAGCCTTGCAGTATCGACCAAAAAATAAAAGTTTATGAAAAATTGTTGACCCCTGATATTGTATCTGTTATACTTACTGTTGAAAAAAGGAGATAATTCATTAACAATTTTACCCGGCTCAACGAAGCAATCCGCGCAAATGAGCTAAGAGTTATAGACGAACAAGGAAATCAGCTTGGAATCCTAACTAAACAACAGGCTCTCCAGGCGGCCCGCGATGCATCTTTAGACCTAGTTGAAATATCGCCAAATGCCAACCCACCAGTAGCTAAGATTATTGATTGGGGCAAGTACAACTATCAAAAGACTAAGCAACTGCAAAAGAATAAACGCAACACAAAAGTTAGCGAATTAAAGCAGATGCGATTTGGGCTAAAGATTAGCGATCACGATATGGATGTTAAGCTCAAAAAGATAACTAGTTTTCTAGACGAAGGCGACAAGGTTAGGATAAGTGTTGTTTTTAGGGGTCGTGAACTTGCTCATAAGGATATCGGGTTTAAATTAATGGATAAAATCATTGCCAAACTAGGCGAAATATCATCAGTCGACCAGCAACCACAATTTGCGGGTAGGCAAATAAGCGCAGTAATAAGGAGCACCAATGCCAAAGTTAAAAAGTCATAGCGGGACAAAAGATAGAGTTAGAGTAACCAAAAACGGTAAAATTCTAGCTCGTAAAAGTTTTGGTCATCATTTCCTAGAGAAAAAGAGCTCTGCCAGAAAAAGAACTTACTCTGGCTTAAAAGAAATAACCGGCAAAAACGGTGCCAATATCAAGAAGAAGTTAGGATTATAAGAGGAATATTATGAGAATTAAAAGAGGCGTAACTACCCACAAAAAACATGTAAAGATTCGCAAAGCCACCAAAGGTATGACCCATTCCAGGCGAAGAAGTTATAAAATGGGCAAGCAGGGTGTAATTAAATCATTACAATACGCTTATAGGGATAGGCGAAATAAGAAACGATCATTTAGGTCACTTTGGAACACTCGTATTAATGCTGCGGCCAGATTAAACGGCACTACATATTCAGTCTTTATAAATGGACTTAAGAAAGCCAACATCGAACTAGATAGAAAAGTCTTAGCCGAACTAGCCGTAAACGAACCTACTGCTTTTACTGCAATAGTTAAAAAAGTATCTTAATTAAGGTCCACTTAAACAAATAACCACTTGGATTTACAAGTGGTTATTTGTTGCCAGACAATCTATAAGCCGGGTTCTGTCGGGTTAATTAAAACCGCTCGTCTGATCATCTATCTAGTTCCGCATTTGCACACGGAATCAAGCGGATAAACTTGGGTATAGCGGGTAGCTAACCTTATTCAGGTAAAACCCAATCCTTGCAGCCAACAGGGTTTACCTCTACGCTATGTCACCATAGTGTACTGTGGGCTCTTACCCCACTCTTTTCACCCTTACCCCGTAGTGAGCCCCCGCTCGTATTCGCTTTTGCAAATACCTTGTTTGCTAGGCAAACACAAGCGGGGATCTACTACGGGGCGGTATTGTTTCTGTGGCACTTTCCCTAAGATTACTCTCGGTTGCCGTTAGCAACTGTTGTACCCTATGCTGCCCGGACTTTCCTCCCCTCACCTAATTATATTTAAATATATGAGCGGCGATCAGATGATAGTCTGGCTATATATAATTATATATTATTTTAAGTATCAGTGCTTGTAGCTTTATCGAGTTCTTCATTCACCTTAGCATCGGCAGCCTTGTTTAATTCTCTGGGTATATAAGTAAAACTAACACCCTTGGTAAATTCTTTTTTAATCGCAATTATGGCAGTATGTATTGGCCATAAATCACGATTTTTAATTTTATATATTCCATTAAGCTGGTTGGCTACCAATTGGCTATCCAAAAATACATCAACCCTGCTAGCACCTAATAATTTACAAGCCTCTAGACCCGTTTTAACAGCCTGGTATTCGGCTTGGTTATTAGTTGTGATTCCTAAGTATTTGGATCCATCCTTAATTACAATGTCATTATTATCATATATAACATACCCTAGGGCTGATGGGCCGGGGTTGCCCCGAGAACCACCATCGGTATACAGTTTAACATTCGAAATAGCAGTTGTGTTTGTTACTACACCTACAGGACTTTTGAGATTTAAAA